>NZ_JTLA01000027.1:0-14959 GCF_000799055.1 Ensifer sp. ZNC0028 | reverse complement strand
CCGGTTTCGGCAGGCGGTCGCCTGCCGAAAACTCCTTGTTGCCGGGAAGAACGTAGTTGCGTTCGCCGGAGCCGCGGGACGGCTGGAACGTGGGCTCGCTGGCACCATCGGTCGGCATCGGCACGCCATGGGCGGCGTCGACGTCGATGATCCTGTCGGACTTGACCTGATCCTTGATAACCCGCTTGAGCTCTTCGCGGGCCCGCTTCAGAAAGCGCTGTCGATTGCCGAGGCTCTTATCCTTCGGATTGAGCCGCCGGTCGATGAAATTCGGCATATACCAATCCCCTGCTTCGGCCCAATCCCCTGTTTCGGCATCGTCAGCCCGCCTTGTTGACCCGCATGTACCAGTCGACCAGTCGTCGGACCTGACGCTCCGTGTAGCCGCGTTCCGTCATGCGTTGGACGAACTCGGCGTGTTGCTTTTCGGATGCGCTGTCCTTCTTCGAGCCGAAGCTGATGACCGGAAGCAGGTCCTCGACCTGGCCGAACATGCGCTTCTCGATCACGTCGCGAAGCTTTTCGTAGCTGGTCCAGGAGGGATTCTTCCCATGGTTCTTGGCGCGGGCGCGCAGGGTGAACTTGACGACCTCGTTGCGGAAGTCCTTGGGATTGGCGATGCCGGCCGGCTTTTCGATCTGCGACAACTCGCTGTCGAGGATCTCACGGTTGAGGATCTGTCCGGTATCCGGATCCTTGAAGTCCTGATCTTCGAGCCAGGCGTCGGCATAGGCGATGTAGCGATCGAACAGGTTCTGGCCGTATTCGCTGTAGGATTCGAGATAGGCCTTCTGTATTTCGTGGCCGATGAACTCGGCGTAGCGCGAGGCCAGCTCGGACTTGATGAAGTCGAGGTAGCTCGCTTCCGTCTCCTTCGGGAACTGTTCGCGGCGGATCGCCTGTTCCAGAATGTACATGAGATGCACGGGATCGGCCGCGACCTCCTTGGTGTCGTAGTTGAAGGTTTCCGACAGAACCTTGAAGGCAAAGCGGGTGCTGATGCCGGTCATGCCTTCGTCGACACCGGCGGCGTCGCGATATTCCTGAACGGACTTCGCCTTGGGATCGGTGTCCTTCAGGTTCTCGCCGTCATAGACCCGCATCTTGGTATAGAGCGGCGAGTTCTCGTGACGGGCAAGGCGGGTGGAAACGGTGAAGCGGCTGAGGCTTTCCAGCACTTCCGGTGCGCAGGGGCTCTTGGTCAGCTCGCTTTCGCGCAAAAGCTTCTCGTAGATTTGCCGCTCTTCAGTGACGCGCAGGCAGTAAGGTACTTTGACCACGAGGATGCGGTCGAGGAAGGCCTCGTTGTTCTTGTTGTTCTTGAACTGCAGCCACTCGGATTCGTTGGAATGCGCAACGACGATGCCCTGATAGGGGAAGCCACCGAAGCTTTCGGTGCCGTTGTAGTTGCCTTCCTGGGTGGCGGTCAAAAGCGGATGCAGCACCTTGATCGGCGCCTTGAACATTTCGACGAATTCGAGCAGGCCTTGCGTCGTGCGGTTGAGCCCGCCGCTGTAGGAGTAGGCGTCGGGATCGGCCTGGCTGTAGTTTTCGAGCTGGCGGATGTCGACCTTGCCGACCAGCGAGGAAACGTCCTGATTGTTCTCGTCGCCGGGCTCGGTCTTGGCGATCGCCACCTGGCGCAGCCGCGACGGCATCAGCTTGACGACGCTGAATTTCGAGATGTCGCCATCGACTTCGTCGAGCCGCTTCGTCGCCCAGGGCGAGATGAGGCCGGTCAGCCGGCGTCGGCCGATGCCGTATTTGTCTTCGAGCAGATCGGCCATGCGGTCGGGATGGAAGAGGCCGAGCGGCGATTCAAAGACTGGGCTGACCTTGCCGCCGACCGCCAGCGTGTAGATCGGCTGAAGTTCCATCAGTTTTTTCAGGCGCTCGGCGAGCGAAGACTTGCCGCCGCCGACCGGGCCGAGCAGGTAGAGGATCTGCTTGCGCTCCTCCAGCCCTTGCGCTGCATAGCGGAAGTAGCCGACGATGCGCTCGATCGTATCCTCCATGCCGTAGAAGTCGGCGAAGGATGGATAGATCTTGACGGTCCGGTTTGAGAAGATGCGGCCGAGACGTTCGTCCGCGCTGGTATCGATGAGGGTTGGATTACCTATGGCTGTAACCATCCGCTCTTGCGCGGTGGCATACATGCTTTTGTCGTCACGACATGCCAGAAGGTATTCTTGAAGGCTGATTTCTTCTTGCGCTGCACTTGTATAGATCTCCGAGAAGAGATCAAAAACGTCGCATTCGCTCTTTTGCATCATGCTCTCCCGCGGCCGCTGGCTGAGACGGGGATCGCTGCTTATCGGCTCGCTCATTCGAATAAACGGCGTCCCATGCGCAATGTTCCTTCAGAGTACTCGCTTTCTCGTGATTCTCGAAGGGGTTGTTTCAATGAATGAAAAATCGTGACTGCGGCATCACGAAAACCTGATCGAAGCGGCGGTCACGCGGCGTTGGAGGCGGGCGCAAGCGCGCTTGGCGCCGCGTGTGACCCGGCGTTTTCTGTGTCGGCGCCACGTTCGGTTGCGTCAGCCGCCGCCGGGGTCGCCAAGGCGGCGAACATGGGTGGCCAGGGCCGCGTCGCCCATGGTGGCGGCCCCGACATGGCCGACGCCCGGCGCTGCAACCATGGATAAGTTGTCTTCAACACCGGCGGCGCGATGGCGGCCCGTGCTTCGGCATAGGCGTGCTCGGTAGCGCCGCCACGCAGCGGCGCTTGAGCGAGGGGGGAAAGGCGTTAGGCGAGCCAGGCCGGCAGGCGCGCCGGAACACGGCCGGTGAGCGCCGCCTCGACGCAATCGGCAAGGTTGCTGAAGCGCACGGCGCGGCCGGAAAGACCGGGGCCGTAATGGGCGTATTTGCCGGAATTGGTCATCAGTGCCCGTGTCTTCGTCGGGAACACCGGCTCCGAAATCGAGCACCAGCAAAGATCTGGCAGCACCTGGATGCCGCTTTCTTCAAGGCGGGCAAGCAGACCTTCGTCGCGCGCGGCGGTAATCGCGTCTCGTCCGGCGGTGACGATGACGGCGACGTTGCTGTCGCGTTTGCGGCCGTCGAAGGCCGTGGCCAGCGTGCGGCATTCCTCGAGCGACGCATGCGGGCTGCCGATGGCGACGAGTTCGACCTCCTCCGGACCGTCGTTCAGGAGCGACCAGGCAGCGGCCATGTCGGCGCGGGTGATCGTCGTGCGGTCGGCATCCTTAGCCGCGGCGCCTTCCGCTTCCGGGGTCACGCCCTCCACATGCAGCATCGGGGATGCAGACGTGGTGCCGAAGGCGGCGCAAAGCGCCTTGAGGTCGTCACGCGACGGGCGTGCCGATGCAAGACCGCGCAACAGCGGAATGCGGTCGGGCGCGGCCTTGCCAGCGAGGTAGCCGATCAACGGCCAGAAGGCATCGTCGATATTGTCAGGCAGCTCCACGTCGATGATGCGCGTCGCCTTGCGCGGCGCGTCGAGATAGACGCCCGAGAGCGGTGCGCGACCGGTCAGCGCGATGCAGAGGTCGAGAAAATCAGGGTGCTTCGCCGTACGCGCGCCAAGCACGGTGTTGGCGAAGATCACCGCATTGGATTCTGCCCAGGCGATCGCTTCGCCGGACTTCGGCGCGCTGTCGAGCAGATAGGGTGAGCAGGTGAAAGTCGGGCGGCAGCCCATGCGTACATAGGCGTCGGCAAGCCTGGCCGCCGGGTCGCCGAACGATTCCGGTACACCCTGTGCCTGCCAGTTGGCGCGGTCGACGGAGATCGCGTTCATCGTCGTCGGCACCCGAACCTTGGCGCCCATGTCTGCCATCTTCTCGGCGAAGGTGAGGTTGGCGGGGCTCGCATAGATGCAGCCGTCGATATGGCCCTGGACCACGTCGATCAGTTTTTCCGCGCCCTGCTGCGCCGCCATCGCCGCGATGATGCGCATTGCCTGTTGCACGGCGATGCCGTCACGACCGTCGAGCATGGCGCGATCGTCGTCGGAAAGGTCGAGCGCTGTCGTTGCCGGCGGAGCGACCGGAATTGTCAGGCCATCGGCTTCGATTGCCGTATCGCTGATGCGCGCGGTCTTTGCCTGCGAGAGCGCCTTGAAGGCGTCGCGCGAAAGCCGAAGCACCGGCAGGGATTTTCCGAACATTTCGGCCGCGATCAGCGCGCCGAGCGTCAGCACGTCCTCGGCTTCCGAGAAGACAAGGGCCGCAGGCGCACGGCCGGTCAGCGCCATGTCGAGCAGGACGCCCGAACCGGTGCAGGAACCGCGGCTCGACGGCATCATCAGGATGCCGCCGGTCAAACAGAGGCCGTGCAGCGGATGGTGCACGTCGATCACCCGGCCCGTTGCCGGATCGACCCCGCCCCAGAAACTCAACGCCTCCTCAGTGGCGATGATGGGGCCATCGGCGGAGCCGGAAAGAATGCTGCGGGCGGAGATCGATTGGGTCATTTTACGACAAATCCATGGGCAAAGGGGTCGCGGTCATCGATGAAGATCGTGTTGATGCCGGTCATGCGGGCCCAGCCGGCGATCGAAGGAATGATGGCGTCGCGGTCGGCAACCTTGGTCGCCGCCTCGACGCGGCCCTTGAACAGCGAGCCGATGATCGACTCGTGCACGAACTCGTCGCCGACCTTGAGCTTGCCCTTGGCGGCAAGCTGGGCCATGCGCGCCGATGTGCCGGTGCCGCAGGGCGAGCGGTCGATCGCCTTTTCGCCGTAGAAGACGGCGTTGCGCGCATGCGCCTCGGCGTTTGTCGGTTTGCCGGTCCACTGGATGTGGCTGAGGCCCTGAATTTCCGGGTGCTCCGGATGCACGAACTCGTAGTTGGCGTTGAGCGCCGCGCGCAGCTTCGGGCTCCAGCCGACAAGTTCGCCGGCGGTGTGGTCGGCCATGTCGCGGAAATTTTTCTGCGGCTCGACGATGGCGTAGAAGTTGCCACCGTAGGCGACGTCGACGACGATCTCGCCTAGACCCTCGACCTCGGCCGTCAGCCCCTCGGCGTAGAGGAAGCCCGGCACGTTGGTGAGGCGCACTTCTTCGACGAAGCGGCCTTCCTGGCGATAGGTGATGTCGACCTTGCCGGCCGGCGCGTCGATCGAAAGCTTGCCCGGCTCGCGCGGGGTGATCAGGCCGTTTTCGATCGCCATGGTAATGGTGCCGATCGTGCCGTGGCCGCACATCGGCAGGCAGCCCGACGTTTCGATGAAGAGCACCGCCACGTCGCAGTCCGGCCGGGTCGGCGGATAGAGGATCGAACCCGACATCATGTCGTGGCCGCGCGGCTCAAACATCAGGCCGGTACGGATCCAGTCGAACTCGCGCAGGAAATGCGCCCGCTTCTCCAGCATGTTGGCGCCTTCGAGTCGTGGCCCGCCGCCGGAAACGAGGCGGACCGGATTGCCGCAGGTGTGGCCGTCGATGCAGGAGAAGGTGTGGTTGGCCATGGTCTAAACTCTGTCAGAAACGTTGGGGCGAGAAGGAGCTGATGTCGATCGCCGGCCGCCGGCCGGTGAGCAGGTCGGCAACGAGCCGGGCGGTGCCGGCCGATTGCGTCAGACCGAGATGGCCGTGGCCGAAAGCGTAGACGACGCGGCCCGTGGCGCGGGCGCGGCCGATCGCCGGCAGGCTGTCGGGCAGCGACGGGCGGAAACCCATCCATTGCACGCCGCCCTCGGTCTTGAAGCCGGGCAGGAAGGTCTGCGCCTTCTTCAGCATTGCCTCCGAGCGGCGGAAGTTCGGCGGCAACTTCAGTCCGCCGAGTTCGACGGCGCCGCCGACGCGGATGCCGGTCGAAAGCCGCGTCACGACGAAGCCGTGGCCGCCGAAGGTGACCTGCGTGCGCAGGTCAAAGGCATCCTGCGGCAGGGTGGTATTGTAGCCGCGCTCGGTTTCGAGCGGGATGCGCTCGCCAAGCGTGCGGGCGACCTGGTGCGAGAACGCGCCGGCTGAAAGCACGACCTGCTCCGTCCGCCGGGTCTTGCCGTCGGCCGTCAGTTCGACGCCGCCTTCGACAGGCTTCAGCGCCGTGACCTCGGCGCGCTCGATCACGCCGCCCTTGGCGCGGAAATGGTCTGCCAGCGCCAGCGTGTAGAGCTTGGGATCGGCGATCGAATACCAGCCGGGGGTAAAGGTGCCATGGGTGAAGCGCGATGCGAGACCGGGCTGGATCTCGGCCATCTCGGCCGCACCCATGTGCCGGAATTCGATGCCGTGTTCGGCGCGCGCGGTCCAGCCGGGAAGAGAGGCCTTCAGCTCGGCTTCGCTTTCATAGACCTGCAGATTGCCTTCCTTGCGCAGCATCGGCAGCGTGTTGGTCTCTGCCAGGAAAGGCTCGAGCTCGGCCTTGGAGAGGTCCATCATCGCCGTCTGGGCGGTCGTCGAATGGGCCACGCGGCTTGCCGAGCAGGCGCGCCAGAAGCGGAACATCCACGGCGCGATCTGTGCCGCATAGGCCGGTGGCACGCTCAAGGGCCCAAGCGGGTCGAGCAGCCACTTCGGCGCCTTCTTCAGGATGCCGGGCGAAGCGAGCGGCAGGATGTCGGTGAAGGCGAAGGCCCCGGCATTGCCCGCCGAGGCACCTGCTGCCGGACCTTCCCGGTCGAGCACGGTGACGGAAAGTCCCCGTGCCTGGGCGGCGATCGCCGCAGAAAGGCCGACAACGCCGGCGCCGATGACGATGACGTCAGGCTGAACTGCATTCTTCATGATCGGCTCAGTGCGTCGCTGCCAGGAACTTCTGGAGTTCCGGATCCTTCGGCGCGCCGAAGAGCGCCTCCGGTGCGGCGATTTCCGCCATCACGCCCTTGTGGAAGAAGGCGACGCGGTCGGAGACTTCGCGGGCAAACTTCATCTCGTGGGTGACGCAGATCATCGTCATGCCTTCGGACGCCAGCATGCGCAGCGTGTCGAGCACTTCGCCGACGAGCTGTGGGTCGAGCGCCGAAGTCACTTCGTCGAACAGCATGTATTCCGGCGACATGGCGAGCGCGCGGGCGATCGCCATGCGCTGCTGCTGGCCGCCCGACATGCGGGTCGGGTAGACGCCGAGCTTCTCGCCGAGGCCGACGTGGGTGAGTTGCTTGACGGCGATCTCCTCGGCCTTCTCCTTGGAAAGACCGAGCACCTTGCGCGGCGCCAGCGTGACGTTTTCAAGCACGGTCAGGTGCGGGAAAGCATTGAATTGCTGGAAGACGATGCCGAGCTTGCTGCGCAGCTTGTTGAGGTTCGTCGATTTCGCGTGGACCTCGGTGCCGTCGACCAGGATGCGGCCGGAATCGATCGGCTCGAGACCGTTGATGCAGGTGAGCAGCGTCGACTTTCCGGAACCGGAGCCGCCAATGATGGTCAGCACCTCGCCCTTGTTGACGGTGAGGTCGATGCCTTTGAGAACCTCCAGCGAGCCGAAGGATTTGCGAACGTTCTGGATCTCAATCATTGGACCACCGTTTTTCAAGGTAACCGCCGAGCCGGGCGATCGGGAAGCTGATGAGGAAGTAGATGGCGCCGCAGATCAGAAGGATCAGCAGCGGTTCCTGCAGGCGGGTGACGAGAACCTGCGAGGCGCGCAAGAGTTCGATCAGGCCGAGCCAGAGCACGAGTGCCGAGTCCTTCATGACGCCGAGCGTCAGGCCGATCCAGGACGGAAGCGAAACGCGGGTCGCAAGCGGCGCCACGATGTAGCGCATGTCCTGCCACCAGGTCATGCCGAGCGAGCGGGCGGCACGGCGCGTCGTCGGCGGTACCGACGAGATGCCGCCGCGAACGATCTCGGTGCAATAGGCGGCCGTATAGAGCGACAGCACCACGCAGGAGGTCGTGAACGGCGCCCAGCCGAGCTTGGCGATCGCCTGGAAGGCGTTGGCAAGCACCAGCTGGATCAAGAGCGGCACGGAACGGAAGATATCGAGCACGAAGGTGAGCGGCATGGCCCAGTAGGGGCCGACCTGATTGCGCACGACGCCGAAGATGATGCCGAGCACGGTGCCGGCCGTCACGGAGACGGCGGTGACCGCAAGCGTCATCAGGGCGCCCTGTAACAGGAAGCCGAGATCAGCGAGGGTGAGGGCGGTATTGAACATCTCTCACCTCTCCTTAGTAGCGGAACATGCGCGCAGCGAGCAGGCGCGCGCCAAGGGTCACGGCTTTGGCGATCAGGTAATAGATGACCGCCGCGATCGCGAAGAACTCGAAGGTGCGGAACGAACGGGCGTTCAGTTCCTGGGTGATGCCGGCAAGGTCGGTGTTCATGCCGACGGTAACGCCAAGTGAGGTCATCAGGATTGCCCAGACCATCTGGTTAGTGACGGGCAGGAAGGCGATACGCAGCATCTGCGGCAGGACGATGTAGCGGAAGGCCTGGACCGGCGTCATGCCGAGCGAACGACCGGCCCGTGTCTGGGTGTCCGGAATGGCCTTGAGCGCGCCGCGGAAGTTTTCCGCGAGATAGCCGGCATTGTTGAAGGCGATCCCCGCGAGCAGCGCCGTATACGGGCTCAAGTGGATGCCGAAATTGCCGAGGCCGAAATGCGCCATGTAGATCTGGAACAGCGCCGGCGTGTTGCGGGCGATTTCGATCCAGGCGGTGGCAAAGCCACCGAGGATGCGATTGCCCGACAGGCGGCAGGCTGTGAGCGCCAGCGCCAGTGCCAGGCCGATGACCATCGAGAGCAGAGCCACCTGCAAGGTGACCAGCGCTCCATCGAGCATCTGCGGCAGGGCCTTCAGCGCCTGGTTCCAATGAAAGGTATAGCTGAACATGTTTCGTCTCACCTCTTCGGAAACGAATAGCGGCGCGAAGCTAAACTTCGCGCCGCCAGATAAACGGCATATTAGCGGTAAACGCCCTTAGCCGTAAGGTCCGGAAGTTCGCCGCCGACCCACTTTTCGTAAAGTTCAGCGTAGCGGCCGGTGCGGACCTGCTGGTTGATGAAGAGGTTGAGGAAGTTGATGAAGCCGTATTCTTCGCGGTTGGTGAAGAGCGCGACGTAGTCGGTGTCGAACGGAGCCTTGCCGACGACGGAGATGCCGGCGAACTTGCCGCCCTTCACGTTGGCCTGGGCGACCGTCGAGGTCGAAACGGTTGCGTCGATCTGGCCCTGGCTGAGCGCGAGGAAGACGTCGGCCTGGGTCTGGTACGGACGGAACTCGCCGGCACCCCATTCCTTGACCTGCTTTTCGAGCGCGATCGCCTCGAACGTGCCGGCGGTCGCGCCGACGGTCTTGCCCTTCATGTCTTCGAAGGACTTGACGCCCGATTTTTCGTTGGCGGTGACGGCCATTTCGAATGCGAAGTAGGGGATCGTCATGCCGACGGTCTTTGCACGCTCAAGCGTGTCCGAGGTCGAGGCAACGCCGACGTCGACACGGCCCGACATCAGAGCGGGAATACGCTCCGGGAACGGGGTCTCGACGATTTCGGCGGTGACGCCGAGGGCCTTTGCGAGATCGTTGCAGTAGTCGACGTCAAAACCGATCGGGTTGTTGTTCTCGTCGCGAGAACCCATCGGCGGGAAGTCGAGCACGACTGCGCAACGCAGCGTACCCGAACCGATGACGTCATCCAGCTTGTCGGCATGGGCCTGGCTGGTCAGAGCAGCGGCCGCAACGAGGCCGAGCGCGAGCACCGAAGTCTTCATTTTCTCTCTCCCTGAAATGAGTGCCGTTTGACGGCTGAGGCACTATTCCGTTTTAGAGAGCACAAATCAATAGAAAAATACAATTAGTATACAAAAAGTATAAGTTCATAACGCAGAACGCGCGCAGGCATCCCATTTGTTTCGTGAAATGGGATGCCTGCGAAGCGATCTGTCGTGTCTTGCGGCTGCGGGCGGCAAGCCACCCGCAGCGTCTGCCGGTGCCTTAACCCTGGAAGTCCTCGGGCAGCAGGCCTTCCGGCATGTTCTGGTAGGCGACCGGACGCAGGAAGCGGCGGATCGACATGGTGCCGACGCTGGTTGCGCCGAAGTTGGTCGAGGCCGGATAGGGTCCGCCATGCACCATGGAATCCACCACCTCGACACCGGTCGGGAAGCCGTTGACCAGCACGCGGCCGGCCTTGCGCTCGAGGATCGGGCGCAGCCGGCGGGCGGTCTCGAGATCGGCCGCATCCATGTGGATTGTGGTGGTCAGCTGCCCCTCGAAACCGCGGGCAAGCTGTTCCATCTCTTCGGTCGAACCGACGCGGACGACGAGGCCGAGCGGGCCGAAGACCTCTTCGCCGAGCGCGTGGTCGGCAAGGAACTGGTCGCCTGATGTCTCGAACAGGTTCGGCGAGACCGAGCGGCCGGAAGATTCGGTCGTCACCAGCGGCTTTACGGTGTTGCGGCTTTCAAAGCGCGCCTGGCCGTCGTGATAGGCCTTGGCGATGCCGTCGGTGAGCATCGTCTGCGGTGCGACCTTGCCGAGCGCTTCGACGGCAGCTGACGTGAAGCGGTCGGCATCGGCGCCTTCGACAACCACGGCGATACCGGGGTTGGTGCAGAACTGGCCGGCACCCATGGTCAACGAACCGGCCCAACCCTGGCCGAGACCTTCGGCGCGTGCCTTCAGTGCTTCCGGCAGCAGGAACATCGGGTTGACCGAGCCGAGCTCGCCGAAGAACGGGATCGGCTCCGGACGCGCAGCGCAGAGATTGAAGAGCGCGCGGCCACCGGCGAGCGAACCGGTAAAGCCCACGGCCTTGACCAGCGGATGCTGGACAAGCGCTTCGCCGACCTGGCGGTTGCCGCCCTGGATCAGCGAGAAGACGCCCGGGTGGACGCCGGTCTTGCGGATGGCGGCTTCGACGGCCTGCGCGACGATTTCACCGGTGCCCGGATGGGCCGAGTGGCCCTTGACGACCACGGGGCAGCCGGCAGCAAGGGCGGCAGCCGTGTCACCGCCGGCGGTCGAGAAGGCCAGCGGGAAGTTCGAGGCGCCGAAGACGGCGACGGGGCCGATCGGGCGCTGGATGAGGCGGATTTCTGGGCGCGGCGCCGGCTGGCGCTCGGGCAGGGCCGCATCGAAACGGCGGTCGAGATATTCGCCCTTTTCGATGTGGTCGGCAAAAAGCCTGAGCTGGCCGGTGGTGCGGCCGCGTTCGCCCTGGAGACGCGCTTCCGGCAGGCCGGTTTCCTGGGTGCCGATCTCGGTGATGGCTTCGGCGCGTGCTTCGATCTCGTCGGCGATGGCGCGCAGGAAGGCAGCGCGCTCGGCGCGGGTCGAATAGCCGTAGCTCAGGAACGCCTCTTCGGCCGCTTCGGCGGCGCGGTTGACCAGCTCTACCGTGCCGGTGGCGAACTGATGGACCGGCCCGTGGGCGGGTGCGGATGCGAAGGTACCCGCGCCGTCGAGCCATTCGCCGGCGACAAGGTGTTTTCCTTTGGGGGTGAAGGCCATCTGCCGATCCTTTCGTTCGATCCCGGATTGCCTTTTCTGGCAGAGGGGATCATGGCTGAATTGCACTTGTCGGATCTTTGTATACTATATGTATGCAGAACATCAATCGCCTGACTGGCCCTTCCGGATCAGGCGCAGCATTTGAGAGGGAGAGAGATGAGCGAAACCAATACCCTGACGATCGCAGCACTTTTCGAGCGCGTCGAGGCGATCTTCCTGAAGGCGGGGCTCAACGCCATTCAGGCCGGTGCACTGGCCCGAGTGATCGTCGCCGGCGAGCGCGATGCCTGCAAGTCGCACGGCATCTACCGCATCGAAGGGGCGCTTCGCACCGTCAAGGCGGGCAAGGTGAAGCCAGATGCCGTTCCGGAGCTCGATGCGCAGGAAGGCTCGGCCATCGTCAAGGTCAACGCCAAGGGCGGTTTCGCCAATCCGGCCTTCGAACTCGGCCTGCCGGCGCTGGCCGAACGCGCTCGTACGCTCGGCATTGCCGCGCTCGTCATCAATGATTGCACCCATTTCTCGGCACTCTGGCCGGAAGTGGAAGGCCTGACCGGCGAGGGACTTGCCGGCCTCGTCATGTGCCCAAGCTATGCGACCGTTGCGCCGACCGGTGGCAACAAGCCGCTGCTCGGCACCAACCCCTTCGCCTTCGGCTGGCCCCGCGAAAACAAGCCGCCCTACGTCTTCGACTTCGCGACTTCGGTTGCCGCCCGCGGCGAGATCGAGCTGCACCGCCGTGCCGGCAAACCGTTGCCGGAGGGCTGGGCGATCGATGCCGAGGGTAATCCGACCACCGACCCGGAAGCGGCCCTTGCCGGCGCCATGCTGCCCTTCGGCGGCCACAAGGGTTCGGCGATCGGCACCATGGTTGAGCTTCTCGCCGGCATCATGATCGGCGACCTGACGAGCCCGGAAGTGCTCGACTATCTCGGCACGACGACGCTCGCACCCTTCCACGGCGAACTGATCGTCGCCTTCTCGCCGGAAAAGTTCGCCGCCGGCCGTCCGGGCGACCCCTTTGCCCGTGCCGAAGTGCTGTTCGAGGCGATTGTCGGCCAGGGCGCGCGCCTGCCGTCGCAGCGCCGCTTCGTCGCGCGCGCCAAGTCGGAGGCCGAGGGCGTCGTGCTCAATACCGCCGAAATGGAGCAACTCGACCGCTTGCTGGCTCTGGGATTGGATGCCGTCGCGTAAGCGACGGCTAACCTTTCCGCGGTTTCCTCGCTGGGCCGCCATCGCCGTCGATAAAAGAAGGCCCTCTCAATCGGAGGGCCTTTTCTGCGAGAGGCGACCCCCCACTCGCCTTCTTCATCCTCGCGCCCGTGCGGGAATCCAGTGACCCGACGTCTATCGGGGCTACGGGCTCTTTCACATGCTGGAACCTATGACAGGCACAGGAATGAGGGAAATCTTGGCTGGTGCTTGCGATGCAAACGCGGCTTGCGGTCTTGAACGGGGCGACACAAAAAAAGGCCCTCCAACAGGAGGGCCTTTCTCGTTTTACGGGCCGATATTGATAATCAGGCCTTGTACTTCTGGACCGCGCCCGGGAGCTTGCTCCACTCGCCGTACCAGCTGTTGAACAGCTTGAACTGGGCTTCGACGTAGCCGCGCTGGCTGTCGGAGAGAACGTCGCTCTCGTTGAAGTGCAGCGTGTATTCCTTGTCGCCCTTCAGCACCATCATGTGCTTGAAGTAGAGAACGAGGTCCGGGCCTTCGTCGAAGGACGAGAGAACGGCGAGCGCCTGTTCCAGTTCCAGGGCGCGCAGACGGGCGTCGACGTCGCCTTCGGCGGCGGCACGCGACAGGTTGCACATGTGGATGACTTCCTTCGGCAGGACGCAGCCGATGCCGGTGATGGCACCCGTTGCGCCGCAGTTGACGAAGCCGTGGAACACGGCCGTGTCGACGCCGATCATCAGCGAGACGCCATCGTCACGGCTGGTGATGTTCTCGGCCGCATAGCGCATGTCGGCAGCGCCGCCGAATTCCTTGAAGCCGACGAGGTTCGGATGTTCGGCGCGCAGCGCGAAGAATAGGTCGGCGCGGGTGGCGAAGCCGTAGTAGGGGCTATTGTAGATGACAGCCGGCAGGCTCGGGGCAGCCGAGAGAATGGCCTTGAAGTGGTTCTTCTGGGCAGCGACGACCGAGCCACGCGACAGAACGCGCGGGATGACCATCAGGCCCTGGGCGCCGACCTTCTCGGCGTGCGCTGCATGCGCGACGGCCGAAGCGGTGTTGACGGCGCCGGTGCCGACGATGACCGGGATGCCGGCCTTGACCAGGCGCTCGACGCCTTCCATGCGTTGTTCGTCGGTCAGGAGCGGCCAGTCACCCATCGAGCCGCAGTAAACGACGGCGGACATGCCCTGAGCGATCAGCTCCTTGCCCTTGCGCACCAGCGCGTCGAAATCGGGGGTGCGGTCTTCCTTGCAGGGGGTCATCAGCGCCGGGATGACGCCGGTGAAAATCTGAGCCTTCATCTGAAACTCCTCTCGGGCTTTGTCTTCAGGGCAGCGGCGCACCTACGCCCCTGCCTTTGATCTAGACAATAGCCGTTTGTATTTTATTTGTCGACAAGAAAAATACAAAAGCCGCTACAGGGCGATGTCGAGCTTGCTATTGCGGGCAAAAAGCTTCTGCACCTGCTCGACGATCTGCTCCGCATGCGCCTTGCCGAGCCGATCGGCAGCCTCGACGTCGCGCGCGGCGATCGCCGCGATCATGGCCGCGTGCTCGTCGACGAAACGCTGGGGGAACTGCTCGTCATAGGACTGGTAATAGAGACGCAGGATACGCCGCCCTTCGTCGAGCAGCCGGCGGAACAGGCTGGTGAAGTAGGGGTTGCGTCCGCTTTCCGCGATCGCCGCATGGAAGGCGGCGTTGGTGGCGATCATCGTCAGCGCGTCGCGCGTCTGCACGGCTGCCGCATAGTCTTCGTGGAAGCCGCGAATGATCGCCAGGTCTTCCGGCCTATGGTTCTGCGCCGCAAGCCTTGTCGTGACGCGGTACATCAGCACAAGCGCATCGAAGAACGGATTGAGATTGAGGAAGTCGATGTTCGCCACCATCGTCGAGCGGTTCGGCAGCGTGTCGATCAACCCTTCGCCGGCAAGACGCACCAGCGCTTCGCGGATCGGCGTGCGCGACATCTTCAGCCGCTCGGCAAGCTGCACTTCGTCGATCGGGCTGCCTGGCGGCAGCACCAGGTCGAGGATCTCGTCGCGCAAGAGGTCATAGACCATCTTCACGCCGGAGCCGCGCTTGCGCTCAGGGATGGGGCTGTTGTCGGTGTCGATATCGGTCATGTCAGATTCCTTTGTCGACAAAAGAAATACTTGTCTCTGCCGCAGGGATCAACCGTTTCCGTGATGATGGGTGCATGGTGGCGGGTATATCCAAATACGTGTGTTTGCCTTCAGCGGCACTTTGTTGAAGGCCCTGCGCGGTTACAACGCGCATTGTTATAAAAGCGGTGTTTGGAAACAGGATTGTGCAATCGGGCCGCCCGCACCAGCGGCTGACCCGGCGCTTTCTGCCGACCCATGCATTTCCCACATGGGAGCGCTGAGTTTTGAGCGCTGCAAC
>NZ_JTLA01000264.1:0-1173 GCF_000799055.1 Ensifer sp. ZNC0028 | reverse complement strand
CGATCTTTCCGGCCTGGCGCGCCTCGCGCCTCGATCCGGTGCAGGCCCTGCGTTACGAATGACAAGGACGACACTTGAATGAATGCGCGTGTGGCACTGCAACTCTCCGGCGTCGAACGGCACTACGGGGAAGGCGAGACCTTTCTGTCCATCCTCAAGGGCGCGGATTTCACCCTGAGAAGTGGTGAGACCGTCGCGCTGGTCGCACCTTCGGGAACCGGCAAGTCGACGCTGCTGCATGTCGCGGGCCTGTTGGAACGCCCTGATGCCGGCGAGGTGTTGGTCAACGGGGTGTCCTGCGGCGGGCTTAACGACGACCGGCGCACGGCGATCCGTCGCAACGAGATCGGTTTCGTCTACCAGTTCCACCATTTGCTCCCTGAGTTCACGGCACTTGAAAACATCATGATGCCGCAGTTGATCGGGGGATTGCCAAAGAAGGAAGCCGCGGAACGGGCGAAGGCTCTGCTCGATTATATGCGCATCGGCCACCGCGCCGAACATCGTCCGGCGGAGCTTTCGGGCGGCGAACAACAGCGCGTCGCAATCGCGCGCGCCGTCGCCAACGCGCCGCTCGTGCTGCTTGCCGATGAGCCGACGGGCAATCTCGACCCGGAAACCGCCGGTTACGTCTTCGAGGCGCTGGAAGCGCTCGCCCGCCAGTCAGGGCTCGCGGCCTTGATCGCCACGCACAATCATGAACTCGCCGGGCTGATGGATCGCCGCGTGACGATCGAGGACGGCAAGGTCGTCGAGATGGCCTGATGTCTGGCGGCGTGTACGCCGCCTTCCGGGCCTGTCGCTCGCCAGTTACTTGCGGGAAACCGCTGTTCCGTTGAAATGCCACGTGCGCTTTCCTGCTTGGCTGTTCCTCAGCCAGTCCGCTGCCAGCAGTCGCCCGGCGCCGCTATCGTGCAGGCGGAAGAGATGAAACCGTCCCTGATCCCGCTGCACACGGCGGGTCTCGACGTCATCGCCGCGCAATCTAGGTCGGCGATACCTCTTGCGAGCGGGCGCTGTGCGGGTTCACGCGATCGTTGGTTCGCGTTCGATTGCCAATGGCGAGGTCGAAATAGAGGACCACGAGACGCTGACCGTCGAGGCTGCGATCAACAAGCTGATCGCGGCGAAGTGATGAGGCAAGGGAAGGCAGGATGACCGCCGTGGTGCAAG
>NZ_JTLA01000263.1:0-528 GCF_000799055.1 Ensifer sp. ZNC0028 | reverse complement strand
ACCAGCTGGAAATGGGCGGCAAGAACCCCTTCGTCGTGCTCGACGACGCCGACCTCAATGTCGCGGTCGAGGCGGCAGTCAATTCCGCCTTCTTCTCCACCGGCCAGCGCTGCACCGCGTCGTCGCGCCTCATCGTCACCGAGGGTATCCACGATCGCTTTGTCGCTGCCATGGGCGAGCGGATGAAGGGGCTTGTCATCGACGATGCCCTGAAGGCCGGCACCCAGATCGGCCCGGTGGTCGACCAGAGCCAGCTCAACCAGGACACCGACTACATCGCTATTGGCCGCCAGGAAGGTGCCAAACTTGCTTTCGGCGGCGCGCTTCTGAAGCGCGACACGCCCGGCTTCTATCTGCAGCCGGCGCTCTTTACCGAGGCGACCAACCAGATGCGGATTTCCCGCGAAGAGATCTTCGGCCCGGTCGCATCGGTCATCCGGGTCAAGGACTACGACGAGGCGCTCACCGTCGCCAACGACACCCCCTTCGGCCTGTCGTCGGGCATCGCCACCACGAGCCTCAAGCATG
>NZ_JTLA01000262.1:0-260 GCF_000799055.1 Ensifer sp. ZNC0028 | reverse complement strand
AGCGACGTCCAGAAGTTCGGCATTGGCCTCAAGGAACTCTGGCAGGTGAAGCCGGAAAACCATCGTCCGGGCCTGGTGCAGCACTCCTTCGGCTGGCCGCTCGGCATGAAGACCGGTGGCGGCTCGTTCCTCTATCACCTCGAAGACAACATGGTCGCCGTCGGCTTCGTCGTGCACCTCAATTACAAGAACCCCTATCTCTTCCCGTTCGAGGAGTTCCAGCGCTTCAAGACGCATCCGGCGATCCGCGGCACGTTTGA
>NZ_JTLA01000261.1:0-207 GCF_000799055.1 Ensifer sp. ZNC0028 | reverse complement strand
ACGGCATGGCCTCGGTGCGCTTCATCTGCGGCACGCAGGAGGAGCACAAACAGCTCGAGGCGCGCATCTCGTCGTTCCTCGGCCTGGAAGACACGATCCTCTATTCGTCCTGTTTCGACGCCAATGGCGGCCTGTTCGAAACGCTGCTTGGCGAAGAGGATGCGATCATCTCCGACGCGCTCAACCATGCCTCGATCATCGACGGCG
>NZ_JTLA01000260.1:0-393 GCF_000799055.1 Ensifer sp. ZNC0028 | reverse complement strand
ACAGGATCATGGTGTTGATCGCGACCGACTTGCCCGAGCCGGTGGTACCGGCGACGAGCAGATGCGGCATCTTGGCGAGATCGGCAACGACGGGCTCGCCGCCGATCGTCTTGCCGAGCGCCATGGCAAGACGGGCCTTGGAGGTTTCGAAGTCGCGCGAGCCGATGAGCTCGCGCAGATAGACGGTTTCGCGCCGCTGGTTCGGCAGTTCGATGCCGATGGCGTTGCGGCCGGGAACGACGGCGACGCGGGCCGCGATCGCGCTCATCGAGCGGGCGATATCGTCGGCAAGGCCGATGACGCGGGAGGACTTGATGCCGGGCGCTGGTTCCAGTTCGTAGAGTGTAACGACCGGGCCGGGACGCACATGGATGATCTCGCCCTTGACGCCGA
>NZ_JTLA01000026.1:0-31569 GCF_000799055.1 Ensifer sp. ZNC0028 | reverse complement strand
TCCCTACGCCAGTATGAACTGGATCAGGTTCAACGGGTCACTGCGCCGCGCAACCGCATAGCAGAATCTCAGCCCCTTGGCGGGACACCCCTGGTGAATGCTCCAAGCTGACCGCTCGGGGCCGTTTTTGTCAAGAGCCAGCATTCGTGCTGACCGTGATCTGACTGACGAAAAAATTATCTATAATTTTGCGGCGAGAAAGCGCAGGCGTCGGTGGCGCGATGGAAGGAAGGGGGCTGGCCGACCGGAGTGAAGCTTGGAATACCGGAAAAGTCCGGACTCGTAGTGGTTTTGTTGGCGGCGTGCGCGAGACTTCGGCGCTGGCGCGCGAGTGATTGATTGTCGGCTCTCGCCCGGTGCCGACGGCGTCCGGACCCTCATGCGATCCCAAGATACAACCAGCAGAGTATGCTATGTAAACATTTCTCCCTTTGGGTGCTTGCGAATTTCCGTGTCTGACAAAATTATAGATAATATTGGATTCTATCTATTTTACGATGACGACCTGAAGGACGAGCTGAAATGCTGGACGAAAACCGACCGACTGCTGCTGATTTTATCCCGGGCGACACAGCCCAATCCCGCTGGACCCAGGCGGAAGCGGAGAAAATCTATAATCTGCCGTTCAACGATCTGCTCTACCGCGCCCACACCGTTCACCGCGCGCAGTTCGATCCCAACGCCATCCAGATGAGCCGGCTGCTCTCGATCAAGACCGGCGGCTGCGCCGAGGATTGCGGCTACTGTAGCCAGTCCGCCCACTACCCGACCGGGCTCAAGGCATCGAAGCTGATGGAGGTCGAGCGTGTGCTTGCCGAGGCGCGCAAGGCGCGCGACAGCGGCGCCACCCGCTATTGCATGGGGGCCGCGTGGCGCAGCCCGAAGGACCGCGACATGGATGCCATCGTCGCCATGGTCGAGGGTGTACGGGCGCTCGGCATGGAAACCTGCATGACGCTCGGCATGCTGACGCCGGCCCAGTCTGCGCGGCTCGCCGCGGCTGGGCTCGATTACTACAACCACAATGTCGATACGTCCGAACGCTTCTATAGCGAGATCATCACCACCCGCAGCTTTGCCGACCGGCTGGAGACGCTCGCCAATGTCCGCGACGCCGGCATCAAGGTCTGCGCCGGCGGCATCCTCGGCATGGGCGAGACGGCCGACGACCGGATCTCGATGCTGGTGACCCTCGCCAACCTGGCCGAGCCGCCCGAGAGCGTGCCGATCAACATGCTGATCCCGATCCCGGGCTCGAAGCTGGCCGATGCAGCACCCGTCGATCCGATCGATTTCGTCCGCACCATCGCGCTTGCTCGCATCCTGATGCCGCAATCGCATGTCCGGCTTTCGGCCGGTCGCACCGACATGAGCGGCGAGACGCAGGCGCTCTGTTTCTTTGCCGGCGCCAATTCGATCTTTGTCGGCGAAACCCTGCTAACCGCCGATAATCCCGGCGAGGACCACGATGCAGCGCTCTTCCGGCGGCTGGGGCTGAAGCCGATGGCTCCGCCGGCAAGGCAGGACGCGGCGGAATGACCGCGGGTCTTTTTGCGCGCCATGAGAAGACGCTGGAGAGCCTCGAACACAGGGGCCGCCGGCGCGCTCTTGCCCCCGCCGGCGGAGTGGATTTCACCTCGAACGACTATCTGGCGCTCGCCGCCTCGCCGCGGCTGAAGGCGGCGATAACGGCCGCCATCGCGCGCGGCGTGCCTGTCGGCTCCGGCGGCTCACGGCTGTTGCGCGGCAATCACGAAGAACACCAGGCGCTGGAGACGGAAGCGGCCGCCTTCTTCGGCGCCGAACGGATGCTCTTTTTCGGCAGCGGCTATGCCGCCAATGCTGCCTTGTTTTCGACGCTGCCGCAGCGGGACGATCTCATCGTCCATGATGCCCTGATCCATGCGAGCGCTCATGAAGGCATCGCGGCAAGCAAGGCCGATGCGGTGGCAGCAGTGCACAACGATGTCGGCGCCTTTGCCGATGCCATCGAAAAATGGCGCCGGGCCGGCGGAGCGGGGCGCCCGTGGATTGCCGTCGAAAGCCTCTATTCGATGGATGGCGATCGCGCGCCGCTCGCCGACCTCTTAGCGCTTGCCGCGCAGCATGACGGCTTTCTCGTCATCGACGAGGCGCACGCGACCGGCGTCTTCGGACGGGAAGGTCGCGGTCTGGCGGCGGAGTTGGAAGGCCGGGAGAACGTCGTCGTGCTGCACACCTGCGGCAAGGCGCTCGGTGTTTCCGGCGCGGTGGTCGGGGCGAGCGCCGTCCTTTGCGACTATCTCGTCAACCGCGCCCGCAACTTCATCTACTCCACCGCACCTTCGCCGCTCGTTGCGGCCGCGGTGCGCGAAGCGCTCGCAGCCCTCGTCGACGAGCCGGAACGCCGCGCCGCATTCGAGGGCCTCAGATCCTTCGCCAACCGGGCGCTCGTCGAGACGCTCGGCATCGAAGGCAGCGGCTCGCAAATCCTGCCCATCCCGATCGGCGACAACGGCCGAGCGCTCCGCATCGCCGCCCGCATGCGCGCCGAGGGTTACGATATCAGGGCAATCCGCCCGCCGACGGTGCCGGAAGGCACCGCGCGTCTTCGGATCGCCATCACGCTCAACGTCGACCAGTCTGCAATCGCGCAGATGCTACAGCAGTTGAAAATCGCGATCGCCAAGGAGCGGCCATGAAAACCCGTATCGTGGTCACCGGTACCGACACCGGTATCGGCAAGACCATCTTTTCCGCGGCGCTTACCGATGCGCTCGACGGCTGCTACTGGAAGCCTGTGCAGTCGGGCCTCGACGAAGAAACTGACAGCGAAACCGTCGCCCGGCTTGGCCGGTTGTCGGCCGACCGCGTCCTGCCTGAAGCCTACAGGCTCGCAACACCGGCCTCGCCGCACCTCTCGGCACGGATCGACGGCGTCACCATCGCTCCGGACCATCTGTCCCCGCCCGCGGTGGACCGATCGCTGGTGATCGAGGGCGCAGGCGGGCTTCTGGTGCCGCTGACGGAGCGCATGGTCCTTGCGGATGTCTTTGCGCGCTGGCAGATCCCGGTGGTTCTCTGCGCCCGCACTGGGCTCGGCACGATCAACCACACCCTGTTGTCGCTCGAAGCGCTGCGCTGCCGCGCCATTCCCATCCTCGGCGTCGCCTTCATCGGCGACGCGCAGGAGGACAGCGAAGCGGTCATATCCGAACTTGGCGCCGTGCGGCGTCTCGGCCGGCTGCCGCGGCTCGACGCGCTGACGCCCGACCCCCTGCGCCGCGCCTTCGCTGAAAATTTCAACATCGCCGATTTCCTGGAGGTGTCGGTATGAGAAACACCGCCGTCTGGTATCCCTTCACCCAGCATGCGCTGGAACCGGCGATGCGCCGCATCGTCGGCACCGAGGGCGCCTGTCTCGTCGACGAGGACGGCGCGTCGATCCTCGACGCGATTTCGTCCTGGTGGGTCATCACCCACGGCCACCGTCACCCCACCATCATGGAGGCGATCCGCAGGGCTACGGAAACCTTCGACCAGATCATCTTCGCCGAATATACCCACGCGCCGGCCGAGGAACTCGCGCGCGGGCTGATCGAGATCGCACCGCCCGGGCTCGCCCATGTGTTTTATTCCGACAGTGGTTCGACCGCGGTCGAGGTCGCGCTGAAAATGGCGCTCGGTTTCTTCCACAACAACGGCCGGCCGCGAAACCGCATTTGCGTGCTGGAGCACGGTTATCACGGCGACACGATCGGCACCATGTCGGCGGGCGAAAGAGGCGTTTTCAATGCCGCCTACGCGCCGCTGCTCTTCGCTGTCGATCGCCTGCCCTTTCCGGAGCCGGGCCGGGAGCAGGCGACACTCGACGCCTTCGAGCGGGCTTGCGCCTCCGGCGAGGTCGCCGCCCTGTTGGTTGAGCCTCTGCTGCTTGGCGCCGGCGGCATGATGACTTACCCCGCCTCCGTGCTGTCCGAGCTGAAACGCATCGCCGAACGGCATGGCAGCCTGCTGATCGCCGACGAGGTGATGACCGGTTGGGGGCGGACGGGCAGCCTGTTTGCCTGCGAGCAGGCCGGTATCACGCCCGATATTCTCTGTACCTCGAAGGGGCTGACCGGCGGCGCGCTTCCCCTGGCCGCGACGCTTTGCAGTTCGGAGATCTTTACGGCGCATCTTTCGGCCGACCGGCGCAAGACCTTCTTCCATTCGAGTTCCTACACGGCCAACCCGATTGCTTGTGCCGCGGCACTCGCCAATCTCGCCGTCTGGAGACAGGAGCCGGTAGAGGCGCGCATCGAAACCTTGGGCGCACACCAGCATCGGCATCTGGCGCGCTTCGCTGATGATCCGCGCTTCGCCGACGTCCGCCAGCTCGGCACCATTACGGCCCTCGATCTCGTGGTGCCGTCCGGCGGTTATCTCGCCGAGGTCGGCCCGCGGCTCCGGGCGTTTTTCCGTAAGCGCGGTTTGCTGATCCGTCCGCTCGGCAACGTCATCTATCTGATGCCGCCCTATTGCGTCACCGATGCCGATCTTGGGCGGGCCTATGACGCGATCGACGAGGCGGCGTCGCTCTTCGGGGCAGGGCAGCTATGAGGCCCGCTCGCTCCTCCCGGATCGCCGGTTTCGGCCATGCGGTGCCGGAACGGCGTGTCGCCAATAGCGAGATCGAGGTGACGCTCGGGCTTGAGCCCGGCTGGATCGAGCGCCGCACCGGCATTCGCGAGCGGCGCTGGGCCGCGCCTGACGACACGCTTTCGGGGCTTGCGGCAAAGGCGGGCAAAATGGCGCTCGACGATGCCCGCACGCCATCCGGCGATATCGCCCTGGTCCTGCTTGCGACCTCCACGCCGGATCACCTGCTGCCGCCGTCCGCTCCCCTGCTTGCCCACCATCTCGACCTTTCGAATGCCGGCGCGATCGACCTTGCCGGCGCCTGTTCGGGCTTCCTCTACGCCCTGACGCTTGCCGACGGCTTCGTGCGGACGCAGGGAAGGCCGGTGCTGGTGGTGGCCGCCAACATCTTGAGCCGCCGGATCAACCCGGCCGAGAGGGCGAGCGCCGTGCTCTTTGCCGATGCCGCCGGTGCCGTCGTCGTCGCCCCCTCCGACGATCCGAAAACTGGTCTGCTCGGCGTAGACCTCGCCGCCGACGGCAGCCGCTACGATCTGATCTCGATTGCCGCCGGCGGCAGCAACAGGCCATTTTCTGCCGACACCAGGCCGGAGGATCTGCTGATGACGATGCGCGATGGGCGCGAGATGTTCGCGCAGGCGGTGGAGATGATGACGGCCTGTGCAGTCAACGCCATCGACGCCGCCGGCTGCAGCGCACCAGACATCAATCGCTTCGTGCCGCACCAGGCCAATGCGCGTATCTTCGACGCCGTCTGCGACCGGCTCGGCATTGCGCCGTCGAAAACGGCGCGCACGATCTCGGACTACGGCAACTCGTCGGCCGCGACCATCCCGCTGTCGCTATCGCTGTCGCACCGGCAAAAGCCCTTCATCGCCGGCGAAAAGCTGTTGCTGACGGCGGCCGGCGCAGGGCTTGCTGGAGGGGCGGCGGTGCTCGCGATCTGATGAGGCGCCGAGGGCAGCAACACCCCGTATCGCGAGGCGCAGTGATTTCAGTGCGTTGAGGGCGCAGCGCACGAGCCGCGTTTCATCAGCATCGGCTGCAGCTTGTATTCCTCCTGCAGCGCATGGCTGCCGAGCACGCCTTCAAGCGCGAGCCGGGCGATCTCGTCGATCGGCTGGCGAATGGTGGTCAGCCGCGGCAACACCAGCGAGGCCAGCGGAATGTCGTCGAAGCCAACGATCGAAAGATCGTTCGGAACCCGAAGCCCCATGTCGTCGGCGGCGCGCAACAGGCCGATCGCCTGCTGGTCGCTGGCTGTGGCGATCGCCGTCGGGCGGGTTGCTTCGGACTGCGTCAGCAGCTGCTTACCAAGTTCTTCGCCCGAGCGGTAATCGAAATGGCCTTCGACGATCTGCGGCAGAACGTAGTCACCGGGGTGGCTCTTCCGGAATTCGTCGAGCCGTTGAACGAAGCCGCCGCGGCGCTCGCCGGAGACCTCGGTCGTGCCGGGACCGCTAATGTAGCCGAGCCGACGATGGCCGAGCGAAAGCAGATGGTCCGCGGCGAGATAACCGCCCTGGCGGTTGTCGACGGAGACGAGCGCATGGCCGCTCAAGGGCCGGTCGACGGTCACCGTGCGCGTGCGCGACGCCAGCCCGTCGGCAAGGCTGTTGCTGACCGGCACGAGGATCAACCCGGCCGGCAGTCGTCCGAGCAGGGTTTCGATCTGCTGCTTCTCGGCGCCCGGGTCGTCATGTGTGTTGGCAAGCAGCACCGAGTAGCCCTCGGCGGACGCCAGCATCTCCACCTGTTTGGCAAGCTCGGCAAAGAACGGGTTGGTGATGTCGGGCACGACGAGGCCGATGATGTCGGTCTTGGCGAGCCTGAGGCTGCGGCCGAGAATGTTCGGCCGGTAGCCGATCGCGTCGATTGTCGCTTCGACCTTCGCCCTGATGTCCTCGCTCACCGTCTTGTTCTTGGCAAGCACACGCGAAACCGTGCCGACGGAGACCCCGGCGCGCTGGGCAACATCCTTGATCGTCGGGTTCAAGTGGTCAGCTCCCTATCATGTTCGCTGCATCGATCAGGAGGGGAAAATCATGCAACGGATCAAAGTCTTACGCCAGCGACCGCGGGTTTGCCCGACGGCGATGGTCTTTCTCTTAAATCAGAAAATGCCGCGAACCGGTAGCGGCTTCCAGCACAATTTTCTTTTCGATGAAACGTTTCATATTGACAGAGATGCTGCCTTTCTATCTTCTAAAGCTTGAAGCGGAACATGCATGCCTATGCGATGAAACGTTTCATCGATGGTTGGAGGACCATCTTTTCACCGGAGGAGAACCCATGAAATTTTCCCTGTATGCGTCTATCGTCGCACTTACCGTTGCCACCGCATTGCCAACGCTTGCCATGGCTGCCGATAAACCCGTCGTCGGCCTCGTCATGAAGTCGCTTGCCAACGACTTCTTCAAGAACATGCTGGAAGGCGCCGAGGCGCATGCGCAGAAGCGTGGCGACTACGAGCTCAAAGCTATCGGAATGCAGAACGAGACCGATTTCGAGAGCCAGTTGAACGGTGTCGAGAACTTCATCACCCAGGGCGTCGATGCGATCGTGATTGCGCCGGCCGACTCCCGCGCCATGGTCGCGCCGCTGAAGAAGGCGATGGATGCGGGCATTGTCGTCATCAATTTCGACGTTTCGCTCGACGAGCAGGCAAAGAAGGATGCCGGCGTCGACCTGGCCTTCGTCGGCCCTGATAACCGCGGCGGCGCCAAGATGGTCGGTGATGCGCTCGCCAAGGACCTCGGCGCCGGCGCTAAGGTCGTGATCCTCGAGGGCAATCCGGGCGCTGACAATGCGGCGCAGCGCAAGCTCGGCTTCGAGGATGCGATCGCGGCAGGCAAGCTCGATCTTCTTGATTCCCGCACGGCACATTGGGAGACGGAAGAGGCCAATTCCGTCTTTTCGACCATGCTGACGGCGCATCCCGATATCCAGGGTGTGCTCGCCGCCAACGACTCCATGGCGATCGGTGTCGTCAAGGCGCTCGACGCGGCTGGCCGTAACGACATCAAGGTCGTCGGCTTCGACAATGTGCCGGCGGTCGCCCCCATGCTGAAGGACGGCAAGCTTTTGGCGACGGTCGACCAGTTCGGCTCGCAGATGGCGGCCAACGCCATCGACAAGGCCCTCGAAGTCGTGGCCGGCGGGCCCAAACTCGAAGGTTGGGTGAAGACCGACATCGAGCTCGTGACCAAGGACAACGTGAAATAACCCTGAGACCGCGCGTGCGCACCGGGCGCTGCCCGGTGCGCTTGGGCAAGGACAGCATTCGCCGCAGGGCAGCGGCTAGCGTGCGCAATTGCTGCGTTTCAAAAGGGTCAGGTCATGATGAACACGCAAACCGTGCAGGCGGAAGCGGCTGGTGTTTCGATGCCGCCGGTTCTGGAGCTGCACGATATCAAGAAGGCCTTCGGTGGCACCAAGGCACTCAACGGCGTCAGCCTCTCCATTCAGCCGGGCGAAGTGCACGGCCTCATCGGCGAGAACGGTGCCGGCAAATCGACTTTGATCAAGGTTCTCTGCGGTATCGTCCATCCGGACGAGGGCGCAATCAATCTTGCAGGCCGGCCTTACGCGCCTGCAACACCGCGCGAGGCCAAGGCCAACGGCCTCCAGGTGGTGCACCAGGAATTCAACCTTCTGCCCCATCTGTCGGTAGCGGAGAACATCTTCATCGAGCATCTGCCGCGCAACGCGTTCGGCGTCGTCAGGCGGCAGGAAATGCACATGGGCGCACGGGCCGCACTCGACGCCATCGGCCTCAGCGACATCGATGTGCGTTGGCCGGTCTCGCGCCTCGGTATCGCCCATCGACAGTTGGTCGAGGTGGCGCGCGCGCTGATGACGGAAAGCCGTATCCTCATCCTCGACGAACCCACGGCGACGCTGACGTCGCGCGAAACCGAGCGACTGTTCAAGATCGTCAGCGACCTTCGCAGTCGCGGCGTTTCGATCGTCTTCGTGTCGCATCATCTCGACGAGGTGTTCCGCATCTGCGACCGGGTGACGGTGTTGCGCAACGGCGAGACGGTGTTCTCGCGGCCGATCGTCGAGACCAATCAGGACGAGCTGGTGCGCGCCATGGTGGGCCGCAAGCTGCAGCAGCAGATGGCGAGCGAAGTGGTCTCGTTTGCTCAGCCGGCACAAGCGTTGTCGCTCAACCGGTTTCGGCCGCCGCAATCGCCGCACGCCGAGGGCATTTCACTTGAACTGCACAGGGGCGAAATACTGGGGATCGCCGGGCTTGTCGGCTCCGGTCGAACCGAGCTTCTACGGGCGATCGCGGCCGCTCAACTGCCGCTCTCCGGCGAGCTCTTCCTTGAGGGGAACCGCACCTCCTTCCGCTCGCCGCGCGAGGCGATCAATGCCGGTATCGGCTTCGTGACTGAGGACCGGAAGGAAGAAGGTCTGATCCTCAATATGCCGATTTCGGCCAATGTCACGCTCGCGTCCCTCTCGGACATCTCGCGTGCTGGCATTCTCGACAGGAAGGCGGAAATCGAAGTGACGGAACGGCTCGGCGCCGAGCTCAAGCTGAAATATGGCGGCCCCGGCAAGAATGCGGCGACGCTCTCGGGCGGCAACCAGCAGAAGGTGGTGCTCGCCAAATGGCTGGCACGCAACCCGAAGGTCCTGCTGCTTGACGAGCCGACACGCGGCGTCGACGTTGGCGCCAAGGCGGAGATTTACGCCCTGATCCGCCAGTTCGCCGAACGCGGGTTGGCATTGTTGATCGTCTCGTCCGAGCTGCCGGAACTGATGACCCTCTCGGACCGCATCCTCGTGATGTCGCAGCACCGTGTCGTCGGCGAGCTGTCGCGGCCGGAATTCTCCGAAGAACGTATCCTGCAATTTGCCTACCAGGGCGAGCAGCAACAGGCGAGGCAGTAAGATGCAAGCACTCGAAAAGACTCAAGCCGGCGAAACCGTCCATGCCCGCCAGCTTCCGGGCTGGTCGCCAAAGGTGCTCCTGCGCGACGCCGGCATCGGCCTGGCGCTCCTGCTCCTGATCGTCTTCTTCTCGGTCTCGACCGAGCACTTCCTGACGGCCAACAACGTCTCCAACATCCTGACGCAGATCACCATCAACCTGATCCTCGCCGTCGGCATGACCTTCGTCATCCTGATCGGCGGCATTGATCTCTCCGTCGGCTCGATGCTCGCCTTCTGCGCCGTCGTCGGCGGAACGGTGCTGACGATCCCCGATCTCTCGGTGTTCCAGGCGGTCGCGCTAGCAACGCTCGCGGCCGTCGGCACCGGCGTCGTCTGCGGTTTCCTCAATGGCTGGATCAGCGCCTTCTGGGGGCTACCCTCCTTCATCGTCACGCTCGGCATGCTCAACATCGCCCGCGGTGCAGCACTGCAGGTGACGGATGCGCGCACGATCTATTCGTTCCCGCCGAGCTTCAACGCCTTCGGGTCGCAAATGATCTTCGGTATTCCCGTGGTCTTCCTGATCGCGCTGCTGCTCGTCGCGATCGCCTGGTTCGTGCTGTCGAAGACGGTGTTCGGCCGGCTGCTCTACGGCATCGGCAACAATGAGGAGGCGGTGCGTCTCGCGGGCCATTCGCTGATGTTCTACAAGGTGGCGGCCTTCACGATTGCCGGGGCACTCGTCGGCATAGCCGCCATGGTCTACATGGCCCGCCTCAATATCGCGAGCCCGATCATCGGCATCGGCTTCGAGCTGAACGCGATCGCCGCCGTCATCATCGGCGGCACCAGCCTCAACGGCGGCCGCGGCACGGTCATCGGCACTCTGCTCGGCGCCTGCATCACCGGGGTGCTTGCCAACGGCCTGATCCTGTTCGGGCTCAGCGACTTCATGCGCCAGATGATAACAGGCGTCGTCATCATCCTTGCTGTCATCATCGACAAGTATCGCGAGCGGCTGACCGGCGTTTAGGACCGGGAGCCACGTGCGAGCGGATCGCCGCCCGCCGCGACTGACGAGACACGGTGAAGGACAGGGTGGTCGGTTCGATGGACCCGCCCGCGGGGACCTCTGCGGCCTGGCTTTCACCGCAGAAGCAAATGAGGAAGGTTAGCTTGATGCTCAAGAACATCGATCCGGCGCTGAACGACGACGTGCTGCACGCGCTGCGCTCAATGGGACATGGAGACCGGATCGCGATCGTTGACGCGAATTTTCCCGCCGACACCATCGCCCGCCGCACCCGGCTCGGTCTGCCGCTGCACATTGCGAATGTCTCGGCCGCGCGTGCGGTGCGCGCCATTCTTTCCGTCATGCCGCTCGACACGCCGCTACAGCCTTCGGCGGCGCGGTTGACGCCGGACGGGGCGGCGGGCGAGCTGCCCGAGGTCCAGCGCGAGGTGCAGGCCGAGGTCGCGCGCGCGGATGGTCCTCTTTCGAAGATGTATGCGATCGAGCGTTTCGCCTTCCACGAGGAAGCCAAGCGCGCCTATTGCGTCATCGTCACGGGCGAGGCGCGCCGCTTCGGCAGCTTCCTCTTCACCAAGGGCGTGGTGCCGCCAGCCAGCCACTGGGACGAGACCGTCGCCGAGTGAGAGCCACCTTGGGATAGTCGGCGGCGGCAATGGCCGCCAATCAAAGCGTCGCGAGCTCCCGATTGGAAAGCATGCCATCATTGGCGCGCCTTATCTCGACCTTCCGTTCGAGCTCGGCGACGATGTCTTCGCTGAACTCGATCGAGGTCAGCTCGGCGATCTCCGGCAGGGCGCCGGGCGTGAAGACATTGACCTCCACCAGCTTGTCGCCGACGACGTCGAGGCCGACCAGGAACATGCCGTCGCGCACCAGCTTGGGGCGCATCTCCTCGGCGACGGCGAGCATCGCCGGGGTGACGACGGCGGCGACGGGCCGGCCGTTGACATGCATGTTGGAGCGCAGCTCGCCTTCCGCCGGAACGCGCCGCACGGCGGCGTAGGTGTCGCCGCGCTTTAGCGGCCGGCCGTTCATCAGGAACAGGCGGACATCGCCTTCCTTCGCTGCCGGCAGATACTCCTGCGCGATCACATAGCCCATCTCGCTGACGGCCTCGAAGATCTGATTGAGGTTCGTCTCATGACTGGAACCGACCTTGAAGACGTTCTTGCCGCCGGAGCCCTGCAGCGGCTTCAGGATGACGCCCTCGGGATGGGCGTCGAGGAAGGACCGGACCTCCTCCATGTGTTTCGTGATCAGCGTGGTTGGACGGACGACCTCGGGAAAACCCTGCAGATAGAGCTTGTTCTGTGCTGCGGCCAATCCGTCCGGGTCGTTGACGACGATCGCGCCGCGCTCGGCGGCGAGCCGCCCGAAGATGATGCCGGCCTGGGCCGCCCAGGGCCGTGTTGCGACATCCTCCGACGGGTCGTTGCGCAGAAAGAGGATCTGGATGTCCGTAATGTCCAGGATCTCGCGCCGCGTCGCATCACCCCGCAGGGCCGCAATGAAGGTTTCGGCCTTGCGCGGCTTTGCCGTTCCGAGAGAAAGCGCATGGACGATCAGGCGGCCGTCGGGAGTGAGAACGAAATCGCCGGGCGTGAGGTAGACGATCTCATGGCCGCGGGCGAGGGCTGCGAGCGCCAGCGATGTCGTCGCATAGAACGTCTCTTCGGCCTCGATGGAGTTGACGAGAAAGGCAATGCGCATTCGGTTTCCTACTCTGCGATCAAGTCGAGCGGGGACAGTCCCCCTTGGGCTCGCTGAAGTCGGTCGCGCGCTTTGACCTCATCGAGAAAGATAGGGCGGAGCGCTGCGGCACCAAGGAGGCCGCGCAGGCTGAGTTCCTGGATCGCGCCGAAATGCGAGGCGGCGATCTTGCCCATCCAGAACGGTTCGAGACTGCCGCCGCGGGCCAGATGATCGAGAAGCTGCAGCAGGCCGCGCAGGTAGATCGCGTCCTTGACCAGCCCGCCGCCGCGATAGATGCGCAGCGTGATGTTGAAGGCTTCGGCGGCGGCAAAGCCATGTCCGTCGACGAGCAGCCGGTAGGTCTGCGGAAAGGGTGCGCCGTCGAGCATGGCGGCGCAGCCGACGACCCGTGCTGCCAGGACGCGCAACCGGTCGATCGTCATGCCGGCGCTCAGATATTCGGCAAAGACCGCGAGCCCCTCCTGCATGCCTTCGTAACCGGCGAGCCCGGAGCGGAGGATACGCAGTCCCTGAGCAGAACCGTTGAAATAGGTCAGCAGATGCACGCCGATCTCGTGGTTGAGCAGCGCCTCGACGCGATCGGCGTCGAGCGCGGAACTCCTGGCAATCAAAAGCTGGCCGCGCGAAACAAGCAGACCGGCCGGCAGGTCGTCGCGGATGTCGATGGAGGCGGAAAAATCGGCCGACTGGCGCCGATAGGCCGATATCATCGCCTGAGCGCGCTCCCTTATGTACTCGCAATCGCGCCGGTCTGCGCTCGATGAAGGGGCGTGGCGATCGGGCGCCGTGCGCGCCAGGATTTCGGAGGCGGCGTCATGTAGCGTGGCTTCCACCGGGCCATAGAGGGCGCGACCGAACTCGACGAAGGTACGGGTTTCCCGCGCCGAGATCATCGACAGCTGCAGATCGACCTCCTGCTGCTTTTCCCGGTAGAGGGCATAGAGCAGCGGATCTTCGAGGTGTTCGAAGTTGAGCGAGAAGAGTTTCCGCTTGGCCGTCTCGATCTGCAGCGTCAGCGGCCGGTAGTAGAGGCGCGGGCTCTTGGAGAAGCCGCCTGAGGCGAACTCCGCCCAGGCGGCTTCCGCGTTGATGGGGGTCACTGCCAGCAGGAAGTCGAAGCTCGACGCGATCTCGTCGATGCCGCGGTCGGCGCGCACGACGGCATCGACGAAGGCCTTTCGGCCGAAAGCGCGGTGCGTCGGCAGTCGAAAATTGTCCGATTTTGCGCGGGCGAAAGCGGCAACGGCCCTCAGCCCTGCGTCGAAGACGCTCGCGACCAGCCGCTCGCGCAGTTGCGGATAGATGCGGCGCGTTCCCGGCTCGCAGTAGATCGGCGCGAAGCGCACAGTCAGATGCGGATAGTCGAGCGCAAGCGCCTTTCGGCCTGCCGTCGTCGGTCGCCCGACGAGCGTCACATGCGGCGTGCGGAACTTGCCTTCGATCGTCGCCGCCGTCTCGATCAAGGCCTTGGCGGCGACCTGTTCGGCGGCGCGCGCGCCGGCGACCACCTCGATCAAGAAGGGCGGCAGGAAGGGGGCGTCCTTGGCCGGCGGTTCATCGCTTTCAAGTTCGCCGAATTCGAGCACGATGAACAGGCCGAGGCGCTGTTCGATCACCCGCCCGACACGTTCGATGATTGCGGCGGCAGTATCGACATCGGGCGCCAGTAGATAGGCGGCGTTCGCCTGGGCGATGTCGCGGGCCACCGGCTGCTGGTACTCGGCGGCAATGTGCACGCAGAGGAAGGGAACGAGACGGTCGATGTGCAGCCGCCCGCCCTCGCCGAAATCCCGCCGGACGGCGCGGCCTTCCGTCAGTCGGCCGATGGCCTCGTCGAGCCAGGCCGGGGCCGAACTTGTGGGTGCCGCTTTCTCCTCCGTCATCGATGCCTCGCCAGCGTTTCGGTCAGTATCGGGACGAGCGAGCAGACCACTGCCCGCAGCGAACGAAGCGCCTCGATATCCGGCTTACCGGTCCATTCGTCCATGAAGGTCTTCTTGAACTCGATCGCGATCGCGCAGCCGGTCTCGGGAAAATGCTCGTGGATGAAGCGCGTCTGCTCTCCGCGACCCTGGAAGGCGATGTTCTCGCGCACATCCACCGGTCGGCCGTCGATACGGGCGGCACTGAGCGCCGACATCAGCGTATCGATGACGTCGGCCCACCTTGCCCGGTCCATCGAGGAGGTTCCGATGTTGATTTCCGGGGCTTCGTCGGCGGCCGTGGGCGCCGCTTCCGGTCCCTGCCGCCGGTGGTTGTAGCTGTGCATGTCGAGCACGATGAAGCGACCGTGGCGGCGCTCGATCGCCGCCAGCATGGCATGCAGCATGGCATAGTATTCGTCATGGACGGCGAGCGACGCCTCGATCATCTCGACGGGCGGATGTTCCCGCCAGACGGAAAGGCCCCAGGCCTGCGCCGGTTGAAGATAGATCGCGCCCATTCGGGCACGGTTGAGATCGACCTCGAAGCGGGACCTGTGAACGACGATGCGGTTGGCAAGATCGCGGATGACGAATTCCGTGTACGGATCCTCCTCCCGCAGCCGTTCCTCGTCCGTCAGGGCGGTGAGCGCGTGGGCGTCGCCGCGCATGGCGTGCCCGTTGTGGATAGCGGTGCCGACGATCGGCCCGTCGCCGCGTTGCACGGTCCACCAGGTGGTTTCGCTGGCTGAGCGGAACTGTTCCGTCGGCTCGCTTTGCATCTTCGCTCCGGCACTCCCTCGCTCTGGTCGCTACGGGGATGCAACTCCCCGGTGGCCCGAAGGGTTCCGGGGCGCAGGAAAATTCCGGGGCGGTCGAGACGCAAGATCACCCTGCTCCGACAGCCGTCTTCACGGATTTTGCTGGCCGATCTCGCCGAGAATCCACTGACGGAAGGCGCTGATTTTCGGGGAGTTTCGCCGGCTTTCCGGATAGACAAGCCAATAGGCCTGGCTCTCGTCGCAGAGCAGATCGAAGGGTTGGATCAGGCGCCCGTCGGCAAGTTCCGCGGCAAAGAAGGCCGGCGTCAAGATCGCCACGCCCTGTCCGGCGGTCGCTGCATTCCCCTCATAGACCTGGGCGCCCATGCTGGCGCCGGGCCGGCTCGCAAGCCCCTCCACCGGCACGTTGGCGGCGGCAAACCACCGCGCCCACCAGGGATCGCCGGGGTCGAGAAGCGGCAGCCGCAGCAGGTCGCCCGGTTCCTTCACACCGCCGATGCTGGCCGCAAGGCCCGGGCTCAACATCGGTGAAAAGTCGGCGTCGATCAGCCGGTGGGCCGCAAGTCCCGGCCACGCGCCGCGGCCCGAGCGGATGCCGATATCGACCTCCTCGCGGCTGAAGTCGACGAGATGCGGCTCGGTCTGGAGGCGCACGGCAAGCGAGGGGTGGGCGATCTGAAACGAGCCGAGGCGCCGCGCCAGCCAGTTGGAGGCAAAGGTCGCGATCGTGCTGATGACCAGCGTTCCCTGGGCGCCGCCGCGCGCGCTCACATAGGCTTCGCTGAGCTGTTCGAAGACCTGCGTCACCACTGGGGCGAGCCGCTGGCCGACCTCGGTGAGCGCGATCTGGCGCGGGCGGCGCAGGAACACCGGCGCGCCGATCCGATCTTCGAGCACCTTGATCTGATAGCTCACCGCGGCTTGCGTCATGCCGAGTTCGCTTGCGGCGTTGGTGAAGCTTCCATGGCGCGCGACCGCCTCGAAGACGCGTATCGCCGTCAATGGTGGGAGCGGAAGTGTCTTATGCATTAAATGGCCTTATGCATGGTGACCGATATTCGATTGGAAGTTGATGCCGCCCACAACCATTTTCAAGGTCCGTCCATTAGACGGATTGATGAAGAGGATGACGGCTATGACAACCATTCAAGTACGTAGTTTTTCGTCGACAAACGATTTTTCCGTCGGTTCCTGGCTGGCGTTCCTGTTTGCGAGGAAGAGCCGGACGACCGATGTCGTCGACGTCAGGGATCTGTCGGATCACCTGAAGCGGGATATGGGCTTTCTCGACGGCAACCGCCCCGAGGGGCACGACCTCCCGACCACGTGATTTCGCCCGTCCGCATGATTTCGCCCTCCCGCATGATTTCGAAAGACCCGGGCGGCCCTCCCACCGCCCGGGTCTTTTCATGCCCGCGACGCAGCGTCGTCGTCGGGGAGCAGTTTTCCACGACCCGCCCGCTCTTTGGGTCAGAATTCCTTTAATCTACTAGTTAAGTGGATAATCATCGGTGATGTCCGGTCGGCGCAGGTTTGCGGCGGCCGCCTGAGATGAGGTCCATGATGAGCATGCTGCGGCAATATGAGCGTTTGAGTGCGATCCGCGAGGTCCTGCAGGGCCGGTTGGAACTGCACGAGGCACGCGATTGTTTTGGTTTCGAAGACATCGAGGATGGCACGGTCCACGAACTCAAGGACCGTATCGCCGAACTCTCCGAGGAGATTTCGACCTTGAAAAGCCGCTGCGATCGCTATCAAAGCTTCGGCCGTCGCTGATCAAACCCGCCAACAATGACCCCAAGTGACGGCGGAACGCCGTCGATGAATGGAACACCCCCATGACATTGCATGTGAATTCCCGCGTCGCAGATTATGCGATCAACCCGCTTTTCCTCGAGCGCTGGTCTCCGCGCGCCTATTCGGGTGCCGAGATTTCCGAGCCCGAACTGTTTCAGATTCTCGAGGCTGCCCGCTGGGCGCCGTCCGCCTACAATGCCCAGCCTTGGCATTTCGTCTATGCGCGCCGCAGCAGTGAAGGCTGGGAGAGCCTGCTCGGCCTCCTCAACGAGTTCAACCGGAGCTGGGCGGCAGAGGCCTCGGCGCTGATCTTCGTGCTGTCGAAGACCTCTCTGCTGCCGCCGGGCGCCAGCGAGGAAGTGCCGTCCTATACCCATTCCTTCGACGCCGGGGCCGCTTGGGGTGCGCTGGCGCTGCAGGCCGCCCATTCCGGCTGGCAGGCGCACGGCATGGCCGGTCTCGACTATGAGCGGGCGCGCGCCGAGCTTGGCGTGCCGGAGAACTTCCGGATCGAAGCGGCCGTCGCGATCGGGCGCCTCGGCGACAAGGCGTTGCTGCCGCAACCGCTGCAGCAGCGCGAGCAGCCTAGCCCGCGCAAGGCGCTGTCGGAGATCGTATCGGAAGGCCGGTTCGTCGCTGGCTGATCCTTGAAACCAGGTACCGCGGGGAGGTGGGGCTTGCCGGCCCGACCTCTCAGGGGTCGTCGGTCTCATCCCGGCTGGTCTCGTTCAGCGCCTGCACGGTGACCGCTGCGACGAGGCCGGTCAGGACGATGCCGGAAAAGCCGATCACCAGTGCCAGCACCCGCGCGCTCAGATGCTTGGGCGTGATGTCGCCATAGCCGATGGTCAGGCCCGTGACGAAGGTGAAGTAAAGCGCCTCGTCGAGCCGCCAGTCTTCGATGCGCCAGATGATGATACCGGCCCCGACCATCACAATCAGGATCGCCGAGAAGATCGGCCAGAGCAGCTGAAGCTGCTGGTAGAGATTGAAGAAGAACCGGCGTCGCATTCTTTTCGTCTGCCGCCGGCGTTGAGACTCTGCCACCGCAATCCTCCCTCTCGCGGGTAGGCCCGAGGCGAACCAGCCACGCCCTCGTAACGCTCCACCCAAGGCCCGTTTCCCGTCGTCGAAATCCCCTCTCGATGCGAGCTGCCGCGATCAGGATAGACCTGAGTCGGGACGGCTTCCAGCGCCTGTTTTGCCGGCCGGCAGGTAAGGTACGATGCGGACAATTGCATTTCTTGCAACCGCTTTGACCGAGTGTTATCGATTTAGAATAATCTCATGAATCTCCTGCCGAAGGACGATCCCGATGGCATCGCATGAGCATTCACTTGCCGGCGACAGCCGTGGTCTCTCCGCGGGTTTGCGGCTTGACGTGATCGCGGGTCTTACCGCCGCCGCCGTGGTCCTGCCCAAGGCCATGGCCTATGCCACGGTCGCCGGTCTGCCGGTCAGCGTCGGTCTTTACACCGCCTTCGTGCCGATGATCATCTACGCGCTTCTCGGCACCTCCCGCGTCCTGAGCGTTTCGTCGACCACCACCCTTGCGATCCTTGCCGGCACGCAGCTCGGCCTTGCCGTCCCCGACGGCGATCCCGCCAAGCTGCTGACGGCCACCGCGACGCTGACCGCCCTGACGGGCGCGCTTCTCTTCCTCGCGTCGCTGCTGCGCTTCGGCTTCGTCGCCAACTTCATCTCGTCGCCGGTGCTGATCGGCTTCAAGGCCGGCATCGGCCTCGTCATCGTGCTCGATCAGGTGCCGAAGCTGCTCGGCATCCACATCACCAAGGAAGGTTTCTTCCGCGATATCCTAAGCATCGCCGGCCACCTGTCCGAGACCTCGATGCTGACGCTCGCGATCGCCGCCGCGGCGCTGGTGGCGCTGCTGGCGATGGAACGGCTCTGGCCGCATTCGCCGGCGCCGCTTCTGGCCGTGGCCGCGGGCATCGCGCTTTCCTGGTTTGCCGGGCTGCAGGCGCTCGGCGTCTCCACCGTCGGCTTCATCCCGCAGTCCCTGCCGTCGCTGACGCTTCCGAGCCTCGGTCTTGTCCAGGAACTGTTGCCGGGCGCGCTCGGCATCGCGCTGATGAGCTTCACCGAAACCATCGCGGCGGGCCGCGCCTTCGCCGCGCCGTCCGACCCGCCGATCCGGGCGAACCGCGAATTGCTGGCCACGGGTGCTGCGAATTTCGGGGGCGCCTTCTTCGGTGCCATGAGTGCCGGCGGCGGCACGTCGCAAACCGCCGTGGTGCGGGCTGTCGGCGGCCACAGCCAGATGGCGTCTCTGGTCACCGCGGCGGCCGCGGCCGCGACCATGCTGGTGCTGGCGCCGCTTCTCGGTCTCCTGCCGCAGGCCGTCCTTGCGGCCATCGTCATCGTCTACTCGGTCGGGCTGATCAAACCGGCGGATTTCCTCTCCGTCCGCAAGGTTCGGCTGATGGAGTTTCACTGGGCGCTGGCCGCCTTCCTCGGCGTGCTCTTCTTCGGTACGCTGCAGGGCATCATCGTCGCGATCGTGCTCTCCTTCATCGGGCTCGCCCGCCAGGCGGCGTCAGCGAAGGTCTATGTCGTCGGACGCAAGCGCGACACCGACCGGCTGCGGCCGCTCTCGCCCGAGCACCCCGACGACGAGACCTTCGAGGGGCTATTGATCATCCGGCCGGAGGGACGGCTCTTCTTTGGCAATGCCCAGCAGGTGGCCGATCAGGCGCAGATGCTCGTCGCAAAACAGAAGCCCCGGGTTGTCGTGCTCGACATGAGCCGGGTTTTCGACATCGAATATTCGGCGCTGCAGATGATGATGGAGGGCGAGCGCCGCATCAGCGAACACGGCGTCACCGTCTGGCTGGCCGAGCTGAACCCGGACGTGCTTGCCTATGTGCGCGCATCCGGCTTTGCCGATCAGCTCGGCGCCGACCGCCTGTTCGTCAATACCCGCACGGCGCTCCAGCACTATCTGGCCGGCGCCGCGCCGGAGTAGAGCACCTCAAGCCGTTTTCCGTCCGGAATTACGCTCAAAGCGTGAGCTATTCCGCCATCATCTCGCCCGTTCCGCCGAAGGCCGGCGGGAAGTCGCGATATTTCGGCAGGCCGTCCTTCATCGGCAGCACTGTCTCCTGATAGTTGACGTGCAGCATCGGTTTGAAGGCAAGCGCCGGGATTGCCGCGGCAAAGACGTCGGTGACACCCCACAGCGGATGCTCGGTCATGAGATGCCCGCCGCAAGCCTTGCACCATTTGCGTACGCTCGTTGCCGTCTTCTGGTAACCGACGAGATTGTCCGCACCCTTGATGATCTTGACCTTTTCCGGTGGCCAGAGCGTGAAGGCGTTGACCGGGCCTGCCGACCAGCTGCGGCAGGAACTGCAATGGCAATAGCCCATGGCGGCCGGATCGCCGCTCACTTCGATCTCGACTGCGCCGCAGAAGCACTTTCCGTTGAGGCTGCCGTTTCCTGCCATGACTTTCTCCTTTCGGCTCTTGTCACCCGGAAATCTGGCTCTAGCGGATCACCGGCGTGAACCTTGACTGAGGGTCTCACTCTGAGCCCTGAGGTCAACGCCTCCTTTCGAGCTAGTTGCATTGCCGGCCGTTCCGGAAATAAAAGATGAGTACAATACTCATATTTGTTGTGTGTGCTGCGAGGACGCGCTAATGAACGCCGGCGCTGCCTCGTGCGCGCCGCGCCCTGTCTCTCATCTTCGCTCTGCCGACGGCTCCGGATCGGCCCTGAAAATTGTCATGCCAGAGAAATCAGCTTCGCATTTGATGCTCGACGACGCGATCGTGGCCTACTACGACGAACTCTGCGCCATGACGCGGCGACGTGGTCACCAGGCGGCCACCGCAAACGAGGTCGTGCACGAGCTTTATGTCCGGCTGGTCGATCGGCGCACGCCGCTTGAGAACAAGTCGTCGCTGAGGGCGTTTCTGCGCCGCGCCTGCGCCAATCTCGGCATCGACCGGCTGCGGCGCGACCGCTTTGAGCTCAAACTTTTCTCCGGCAGCGAAGAAGACGCCCTGGCGGTCGCCAGCGATATCGCCGCACCCGACGCCAACATCGATCTTCCCCGGCGACTGATGATCCTGAAAAGGGCGATCATGGAGATGTCGCTGCAGCGGCGGCGCGTCTTTCTCGCAAGCCGCATCGGCAACCTCACCTCGGACGAAATCGCCATGCGCACCGGCATCAGCCGCAACATGGTCGACCGCCATCTGCGCAAGGCCTATCTGCATTGCCTCGACCGGCTGGAGGAGGTGTTGTGACGGCGCGTGACAGGCGGGTGCGCGAGCAGGCGGTGGATTGGTTGGTTCGCCTGACGGGCGATCCAGACGACGAAGCGTTGCGGCTCGCCTTCGAACGCTGGCGCGCGGAGGATCCTGCCCATGCCGAGATTTTTGCCCGCGTCCAAAGGGCGATCGGCGACGCATCGCTGTTGATCCGGCGCGAACCGGAATTTGCCCAAAAGGCTATGACAGCGACCGGGACGCGGAGAAAAACGGTGGCGGCTCTGGCGGCCATCGTCAGCATCGGCGCCGGGCTCTTTCTTTCGTTCGACGGCGCCATGTGGATGCGGGCGGACGTCATCGCCGGCAAGGGCGAACGGCCGATCCTTGCCCTTGAGGATGGTTCGACCCTGCAGCTCAACGCCCAGTCCGCCGTCGCCTATCAATTCACTTCCGCCGAGCGGCGGATCGTGCTGTTGCGTGGCGAGGCCTTCGTCCAGGTCGCAGCCGACAGCAGCCGACCCTTTGTCGTCGAGGCTGGAGGCGGCACGACGACGGCACTGGGGACGGCATTCGACGTCAATCTTACCGACGACGGCACCAGCGTCACCGTGATCGAACACGCGGTATCGGTCGCGACGGACATGGCGATGCTGCCGCGCCGTGTCGCGGTCAACGAGCAGGTCCGCTACGACCATGACGGCCGTCTCGGCGATATCACGCCGATCGATCCGTTCGTGGCAGCAGCATGGCGACAGGGGCGCCTGGTCTTCGAGGAACGCACGATCGCGTCCGTCGTCGAGGAAATCGGGCGCTACGTTCCCGGCACGATCCTGATCGCCCATGCTGGTATCGGCGCCAGGCGGGTGTCCGGCAGCTTTGATCTCTCCGATCCCGTCGGCGCATTGCAAGGTCTTGCCGAAGCCTTCGACGTCAAGGTCACCCGGATTGGACCCTACGTCACGATCCTTCGCTAAAAAAATCGAGGACGAGGTGTCCCTGAACCGGCACCTCGTTCGTCCAGAAACCAGACCCCGGCCGTTTCGGCCATCTCTCTGTCTGGAAGCATCATGCCACATTCGAATACGACCGGCCGCCGCCGCCAATCCGGAATTTTCAGCCTGCTGATGGCAGGCACCGTTTTTGCCCTCACCACGACTGTCGCGCTCGCGCAAGATGCGTTGCGGTACCCGGTCGACGTGCCCGCGGGCAAACTGACGACTGCCGTCAACCGCCTGGCCGCGCAGCTCAAGCTGCAGGTGGTGTTCGACAGTTCGGTCGCCTCAGGTGTCACCACGCCAGGCCTTTCCGGCGAGATGACGGCCGAAGAGGCGCTGGCGCGGCTGCTGAGCGGAACGGGTGTCCGCTATCGCTTCGTCGGCGGCTCGACGGTGAAGCTGATGGGTGCCGTGGAAGCCGCGACGCCGGCAGACGGCGAAGGCACGAAGCTCGCACCCATCATCGCCCGCGGCGACGCCAAGGACGGTGACCGCGCGCCGAACATCGCTGTTCTTGACGCCGAGGACATCGAAAAGGCCCAGGCATCGAGCCTACCGGAACTACTGCAGAAGACGCCCGGCGTTTCGATGGGCGGCGGCGTGCGTATCGAGGGACAGACGCTCGCCATCCGCGGCTTTGCCCGGCAGTCGGACGTTCGCATCATCCTCGACGGCGCGCCGAAGAACTTCGAGAAATACGATCAAGGCACCGTCTTCATCGAGCCCGAACTGCTCAAGCGCGTCGAAATCGAAAAGGGCGCGACGTCGGTGCGCTACGGCAATGGCGGCTTCGGCGGCACGGTGCTGATGGAGACCAAGGACGCGGCCGACATGCTCCGGCCGGGCGAAGAATGGGGCGTCTGGGCCAAGTCCGGTTTCCAGAGCGCCAACAAGCAGTTTCTCGAAACCGGCGCGCTCTACGGAAAGTCGGATTTCGGCGGCCCCATCACCTATGACGGCCTTCTGGCCGGCACGTGGCGCAAGAGCGACGATATGCGCGTCGGCGGCGGAGAGGTCTACAACTATTCCAACTCGAAGCTGACCACCCTGCTTGCCAATGTCGGTGCCGAATATGATGGTCACGAGATCAGGGGCACGGTCGCCTACGGCCAGAACGACAATTGGGGACCCGTGGCCGCTATCCGCGGCCAGTCGGCGCCGTCGGACTACAACATCACCCGCTATGGCTACAAGGAAGCGATGCGCCGGCTGCTCACCTGGCGCGAAATCGAGGATTTCACCTCGACGCTCACCTACACCTACACCGGCGACAGCGACCTGGTGAACTACCGCATGATGGGAAGCTTCTCGTCGACCGGCCAGCATGCCAAGCGGCCCGACATTCCGGGGCTCAATCCCAGCGCATCCGTCGGCGGCTACGAAAACGACGCCACCTACACCGACATCAAGTTCGAAGCGGAGAACACCTCCAACTTTTCGCTCGGCGGCCTGTCGCACAGCCTGAACTATGGCATTCAGTATCTCGATCATGACCGTGACATCTGGATGTACGACATCGCCAACCGTACGCAGGCCCAGTACAACTACGGCTACTACGCCCCGTGGTTCATGCCGGAGGGCACGCAAAAGACCTTTGCCGCCTTCGTCCGCGACCGGATCGAACTGACCGACACGTTCGCCGTGACGCCCGGCCTGCGCTACGACCACGTGCGCTCCAAGGGCGTGCCGAACGCGGCGCCGCGCTTTAACAATCCGCTGGCCGGCCACGACTATTCCGCAGTCTCCCACCAGGGTGTGACGCCGGCGATCAGCCTGGCATGGGAAGCGACGCCGTCCGTGCGGTTCTTCGCCGACTGGGCCTATGCGATGCGGGTGCCCAACATCGACGAGCTCTATTCGACCCAGAGCGCTCTCACCAAGGCGTCCGGCACCAGCCGCGGCCTGGAGGTCGAACGCAACAGTACCTTCAACATCGGCGTCGACTTCAGCTTCAACGACGTGCTGACGACCGACGACATGCTGTCGACGCGCATTTCGGTCTACAACAACCACGTCTCCAACCCGGTAACGCGCCGGTTCGGCACGGCCAACCTCGCCGACGTTACCGGCAACGTGCCGTTCTACTGGAACACGCCGTCCTACGATATCCGCGGCATCGAGTGGCAGGCGCATTACGAGACCGAGCGCCTGTTCGGCGATCTCGGCGTGTCCTGGATGACCGGCGAGCGGACCGGAGCCGTCAACAACGTCTGGGGCCCGGACACCTATATCAACGACCTGGCGCCCCTGACCGTGATCGCGACGGCCGGGATCAAGGTGCCGGATCGCGATCTCGCCTTCGGCTGGACGGGCACCTTCGTCGACGACCAGAACCGCACACCTTACAATCAGGGCGGACAGACCTATGCGCGCCCGCCGAGCGCCGGCTATGCGGTGCACGGCCTCTTCCTCGACTGGACGCCGACATCGGGCTTCATGGAAGGCGGCGAAGTGCATCTCGCCGTCGACAACATCTTCGACAAATATTACGAGCCCTATCTCAGCGACGGGATCTCGGCGATGCCCGGCCGCAACTTCAAGATCGCGATCAGCCGCAAGTTCTGACCGTCATGGACACTCGATCGGCTCGCACGCGGGCCGGTCGAATTTCTTCGTACGTCCCTCCACGCAGCAGTGGCGCTTGATTGCGGGGCTCCGCCCGGCTCTGTGTGTAAAGTTGCGCACAATCGGGCGCGAGCTTGCCAATCCTTGCTTGACAGCCGTCGATTGCCCGTATCTTAATCATGCTCTCAGATTGAGCATGATCAATCCATTCACATGACCTCGATGGTCGACGGGCAGTTTGGCCCCATGATGCCCCCATCTTCGATGGGCACGGCGTCGTGGGGTTTTTGGTTTTTGGCGGGTACATGAGCGGCGCGGTAAAGATCGGCATTCTCTATTCGACCACCGGACCCTACGGGACGATGGGTCGCGACTGCCGCGACGGTGCGGAGCTGGCGATCGAGGAGATTGCGGCAAGCCATCCGGGCCGGATCGAACCGGTTTTCATCGATCCGGAAGCCAATATCGACCGTTACCTTGAAGGCGCTAGATCGCTGCTGCGCGACCACGGATGCCGCCACATCATCGGCACCATTACCTCGCTCGCCCGCAAGGAAGTCATTCCGCTCGTCGAAAAGCACGACGGCCTGCTCTGGTACATGTGCCCCTATGAGGGCTTCGAAGCCAACGACAATGTCATCTATACGGGCGGCTGCCCGAACCAGCATTTGCTGCCCTTGCTCGATTATCTGCTGCCGCGCTTCGGCAACCGGCCCTACCTGATCGGCGCCAACTATGTCTGGGGCTGGGAAATGAACCGCCTGGCGCGCGAACTGGTGGAGGAGGCCGGCGGCGCCGTGCTCGGCGAACGTTACCTGCCGCTCGAGGAAACCGCGGTGGAGCGCATCGTTGCCGAAATCGAGCAGCGCCGGCCGAGCTTCATTCTCAACAATCTCGTCGGGCCTTCCAGCTACGCCTTTCATGCGGCGATCCGGGCGCTGGCCGAACGCAATCCTGCCTTCCGCCCGGAAAATTGCCCGGTCGTCAGCTGCGATCTGCAGGAATGCGAGTTGACGGATATCGGCCTCGGGGTTGCGACCGGCCAGCTGTGTGCCGCTTCCTACTTCGACACCGTGGTCTCGCCCGACAACGTTGCCTTCAAGCTGCGCGTCGCCAGTCGCTTCGGACCCGGGCGGCGCATTTCCAGCCTGTTTGCCAGCGCCTATGCTTCCGTCAAGCTCTGCGCCGAGGCGATCATCGAGGCGGGCGTCGACGACCCCGCGACGATCACGCAGCTCGTTTCGGCCGCGCCGCATCAGAGCGTGCTCGGCCCGCTCAGGATCGATCCGCAGACCCACCATGCGGCGTTGCCGTTCCATCTCGGCCGCATCAGCGACGACGGCGGCTTTAACATCGTCACGTCGCTGCCCTCGATTGCTGCCGACCCCTACCTGACCGGCCAGCGCAAGCGCAAGGCGCCCCAATTGCGGATCGTCTCATGAGGGAAACACCGAACTTCACCGGCTGGCGTGCGGCGATCCTGCACCGCGAAGACCAGACGACGGAGCGGCTCGTGCGACAGCTCAAGCTCTTCGGCTTCGACGTCAGCGTGCAATGGCAGCCGCTCGATGCGCGCGACCTGCCCGATATCATCCTCGTCGACGCCGACCAGGGTTGGAGCGGGCTGTTGCCCTGGAAGGACGAACAGGCGCCACGGCCGTTGATCGCCCTGCTTGGCTCGGAAGCACCGGGCCGGGTCGCCTGGGCGATGGGGCAGGGGGCTGCGGCGATCATCGCCAAACCCGTCGCCTCGTCGGCGGTCTATCCGGCATTGGTCATGGCCGTCGGCATCCATCAGGAACGCCGGGCCGTTGCCGACAAGGTCGCCCATCTCGAAGAACGCGTGCGCATGCGCCCGCTGGTTCATGCCGCCGTACAGAAGATCGGCCAAGCCTGCCATGTCGACGAGGAGCGGGCCTACGGCATCCTGCGCAATTGCGCGATGAAAAAGCGCCTGTCGATGGAGCAGGTCGCCGGTTCCATCCTCGGCGGTGCCGAGCCGCTGCCGGAGGCCGGTTGATGCAGGTTCTGAAATCCATGTTCAGGCAGCCGGCGGCGCTGTTCGGTCTCGTCGTCGTGGCGCTGGTCGTCCTGCTCGCTTTGGCCGCGCCGCTGATTGCGCCCTATAGCCCGGACGAGCAGATGTTCGACGGGCTGACGCTCGAAGGCGCGCCGCTGCCGCCAAGCGCGCAGTTCCTGCTCGGCACCGACACGCTCGGCCGCGATCTCTTTTCGCGCCTGCTCTACGGCGCCCGAACCTCGCTCGTCATCGGCCTCGTTGCCAATGGCGTCGCCGTCTCGATCGGTCTGATGATCGGCATTCTTTCGGGTTACATGCGCGGTCTGGTCGGCAATGCGCTGATGCGCTTTACCGATCTGATGATGGCATTTCCGGCGCTGCTGCTGGCGATCGTGCTTGCCGCACTGCTTCGCCCGAGCCTCTGGATCGTTGCCATGGTGATCGCGCTGGTCAATTGGGTCCAGGTCGCCCGCATCGTCTATACCGAGACCCGCGGCCTCGTCGAACGCGACTTCATCCTCGCCGAGCGCTCGCTCGGTGCCGGACACGGCCGCATTCTCTTCCATCACATCCTGCCGCATCTGGTGCCGACGGCGATCGTCTGGGGCACGCTCGGCATCGCAACGACCGTGCTGCTCGAAGCGACGCTCTCCTTCCTCGGCATCGGCGTCCAGCCGCCGACACCCTCCTGGGGCAATATCATCTTCGAGAGCCAGAGTTATTTCCAAGCCGCGCCCTGGCTGGTGTTCATCCCCGGCGCCGTCATCCTTTTGACCGCGCTCTCCTTCAATCTGGTCGGCGATGCGCTCCGCGATATCCTCGACCCGACGCAACGCGGGAGGGGCTGAGATGGCGGTCCTTCTGCTGCGTCGTCTCGTGCAGACTGCGCTCATCCTGCTCGGCGTTGCCGCCATTACCTTCCTGTTGCTCTATGCGCTTCCCGCCGATCCGGCGCGCATGATCGCCGGGCGCAGCGCGACGGCGCAGACGGTCGCCAACATTCGCCGCGAACTCGGGCTCGACCAACCGTTGCTCGTTCAGTTCTGGAGTTATCTGCAGGGGCTGGTGCAGGGCGATCTCGGCCGTTCCTATGCGCAGAAGACCGATGTCGGCACGTTGATTGCGGCGCGCCTGCCGGCAACGCTGATCCTGATGGCGGCCGGTATCTTCGTCGAAGTCCTGCTCGGCGTGTTTCTCGGCGTTGTCGCGGCCATCCGGCGCGGCGGTTTCGTCGATCGCCTCGTGATGATGGCTTCCTTCGTCGGCGTCTCGGCGCCGCAATTCGTTGCTGCGCTGCTGTTGCTCTATGTCTTCGCGGTCACCCTCGCCTGGTTCCCGATGAGCGGCTTCGGCAGCTTCGCCCATGTGGTCCTGCCGGCCCTGACGCTCGGTATCCTCGGTGCCGGCTGGTATGCGCGCATGGTGCGCTCGGCGATGATCGATGTCTTGAACCAGGACTATGTGCGCACCGCACGCGCCAAGGGCCTGTCATCGTTCCGCATCATCTTTCGCCATGCGCTGCCAAACGCGCTTCTGCCCGTCATCGCCATGATCGGCATCGATATCGGCCAGTTCATGAGCGGGGTCGTCGTCGTCGAGGCCGTCTATGGCTGGCCGGGCATCGGCCAGCTCGCCTGGCAGGCGATCCAGCAGGTCGACATCCCGATCATCATGGGGGTGACGCTCGTCTCGGCGCTGGCGATCGTGCTTGGCAATCTCCTTGCCGACCTCGTCGCCCCGCTCATCGATCCGCGCATCCGCGCCCGCTAATCCGAAACCAACCAAAAAGGGGAACAACAATGTTCAAAAGCTGGCTTCGAACTTCAACCGTCGCTGCAGCACTGCTCGCAGCGCCGCTCTCGGCCCTTGCACAGGATGCGCCGAAACAGGGCGGCGATATCGTCATCACCTACAAGGACGATATCGCCACGCTCGATCCCGCCATCGGTTACGACTGGGTCAACTGGTCGATGATCAAGAGCCTGTTCTCGCGCCTGATGGACTACAAGCCGGGCACAACCGAGCTGGTGCCGTCGCTCGCCGAAACCTTCGAGGTCGCGCCGGATGGCCTGACCTATACGTTCAAGCTGCGCAAGGGCGTGAAATTCACCAACGGACGCGAGATCGTCGCCTCGGACGTGAAATATTCGATCGAACGCGCGGTCGATCCGAAGACCCAAGGACCGGGTGCCGGCTTCTTCGGCGCGATCAAGGGCTTCGACGACCTGTCGGGCGGCAAGGCGGCAACGCTGGAAGGCATCGAGGCACCTGATGACGCGACCGTGGTCTTCCACCTGTCGCGCCCGGACGCCACCTTCCTGCACGTGCTCGCCGTCAACTTCGCCTCGGTCGTTCCGAAGGAAGCGGTCGAGGCTGCTGCCGGCGACTTCGGCAAGAAACCGGTCGGCTCCGGCACCTTCGTGCTCAAGGACTGGACCGTCGGCCAGAGCCTGACCTTCGAGCGCAACCCCGACTATTTCGTCAAGGACATGCCGCATATCGACAAGTTCACGGTCGAGGTCGGCCAGGAGCCGCTGGTGGCTCTGCTGCGACTGCAAAAGGGCGAGGTCGATATTGCCGGCGACGGCATTCCGCCGGCCAAGTTCCTCGAAATCAAGAACTCGCCCGAGGGCGCCGAGATCATCGTCGACGGGCAGCAGCTGCATACCGGCTATGTCACGCTCAACACCAAGGTGAAGCCCTTCGACGACGTGAAGGTTCGCCAGGCCGTCAACATGGCGATCAACAAGGAGCGTATCACCCGCATCCTCAATGGTCGCGCGACGCCTGCCAACCAGCCGCTGCCGCCGCTAATGCCGGGTTATGACAAGGCCTTCACCGGCTATGGCTATGACGTTGAAAAGGCGAAGGCGCTGCTCGCCGAGGCCGGACATGGCGATGGTTTCGAGACGGTGCTCTATTCGACCAACACCGACCCGCAGCCACGCATCGCCCAGGCGATCCAGCAGGATCTCGCCGCCATCGGCATCAAGGCGGAAGTTCGCGCCCTTGCCCAGGCCAACGTCATCGCCGCAGGCGGCACGGAAGGCGAGGCGCCGATGATCTGGTCCGGCGGCATGGCCTGGATCGCCGACTTCCCGGATCCGTCGAACTTCTATGGCCCGATCCTTGGCTGCTCCGGTGCTGTCCAGGGCGGCTGGAACTGGTCGTGGTACTGCAACGAGGCGCTCGACAAGCGCGCGGTCGCCGCCGACTCCATGTCGGATCCGGCAAAGGCCGCCGAACGCCAGGCGGAGTGGGGCAAGATCTTCACCGACATCATGGCCGATGCGCCGTGGGTGCCGGTCACCAACGAGCGCCGCGTCGTTGCCAAGTCGCCGCGCATGGGCGGCGAGGGCGAGATCTACGTCGATCCGACCCGGGTCATCAACTACGACGCCATCTTCGTGAAGCAATAAGCGGCGGGCTCCCCGAGACGCGTTTTCGGGGAGCCTTTCTTACGTTTGGGAGAGAGTTCATGTGCGTTGCCTGCACACACACCATCCATCGCGCCAAGCACCATTTCGGCTGGAACCGCGACTTCAAGCCGACGCTGGTCGCCAAGCCCGGTGAGACCATCCATTTCGAATGCCTGGATTCCTCCGGCGGCCAGCTTGGCGCCGGCTCGACGCTCGAGACTTTGGCCTCGCTCGATTTCGACAGGATCAACCCGGTGACGGGTCCTGTTTATGTCGAAGGCGCAAAACCCGGCGACGCACTGAAAGTGACGATCCGGCGCTTCGTGCCCTCGGGCGTCGGCTGGACGGCCAACATTCCGGGCTTCGGCCTGCTTGCCGATCAGTTCACCGATCCGGCGCTGCACATGTGGTCCTATGATGCCAACACCATGGCGCCGGCGCTTTACGGCCCTGGCGGGCGCGTGCCGCTGAAACCGTTTGCCGGCACGATCGGCGTGGCACCGGCAGAGCCCGGCCTGCATTCCGTCGTGCCGCCGCGCCGGGTCGGCGGCAATCTCGACATTCGCGATCTGACATCAGGCGTCACGCTCTATCTGCCGGTCGAGGTGGAGGGCGCGTTGTTTTCGATCGGCGACACGCACGCGGCGCAGGGCGACGGCGAAGTCTGCGGCACGGCGATCGAAAGCCAGATGGAGGTGGAAGCGACGATCGAACTCGTCAAGGACGCGCGTCTCGCAAGCCCCCGCTTCACCACGCCGGGTCCGGTGACCCGCCACCTGGATGCCGCGGGCTACGAAGTGACGACCGGCATCGGCCCGGATCTGATGACCGGCGCACGCGAAAGCCTGATGCGCATGATCGATCTGCTTGGCGCCGAACACGGCCTCAGCCCGGTCGATGCCTATCTGCTCTGCTCGGTCTGCGGCGATCTCAGGATCAGCGAAATCGTCGACCAGCCGAACTGGGTCGTTTCCTTCTACTTCCCGAGGATCGTCTTTTCGTGACAACGGCAGTACCCGTGCTCGGCATCGATGGCCTCTGCGTCGATGCACTGACGCCGCAAGGACCGCGAAGGGTCCTTGATGCCGTCAGCTTCAACCTCATGAGCGGCGAGACGCTGTGCATTGCCGGCGAGAGCGGCTCGGGCAAATCCGTGACTTCGCTTGCCGTCATGGGGCTCCTGCCGAAGGCATCGCTGCGGATCGCCTCCGGCAGCATCAAGCTCGAAGGGCGTGAACTCTCGAAGCTCTCCAACAGCGCGATGCGCAGCGTGCGCGGCGGCGATGTCGCCATGGTCTTCCAGGAGCCGATGACATCGCTCAATCCCGTGATGTCGATCGGCGAGCAACTGACCGAGGCCATTCGCGAACATCAGGGTTCAGAGGGGGGAACGGCGAGTGCCGTCGCCCTGCGCATGCTGGATGCGGTGCACATCACCGAGCCGTCCCGGCGCATGACCCAATATCCTAACGAGCTTTCCGGCGGCATGCGGCAGCGCGTGATGATCGCGATGGCGCTCTCGTGCCGACCCAAGGTGCTGATCGCCGACGAGCCGACGACGGCGCTCGACGTCACCGTGC
>NZ_JTLA01000003.1:0-79551 GCF_000799055.1 Ensifer sp. ZNC0028 | reverse complement strand
CACCGCCGCCGGCACGCCGACCGGCCGCGTTGAGAACGCCAATGCCGCCGCCCGCGTCGAGCCGCGCCGGGAAGGCTACTACAACGCCATCCAGATATATCCGTGGTCGGAAGGCGCGCTCTATCAGGTCTATGCCGCAGTCGGGCAGATCACCACCATTGCGCTGGAGCCGGGCGAGAGCCTGACAGGCGCGGGGCCGATCGCGGCCGGCGATACGACAAGGTGGATTATTGGCGACACCGAGAGCGGCAGCGGCGCAAACCGCCGTGTCCATATCCTCGTGAAGCCCACGCGGCCGGACATTTCCACCAACCTTGTCGTCACCACCGACCGGCGCACCTACATGATCGAGCTGCGCGCGCGGGAATCGCTCTACATGCCGGCCGTGGCATGGGCCTATCCGGCACCGCCTGCCGGCCAGCGCCAGACGGTCCCGGTCGCGCCGATCATTCCGGCCGACGCAGCGCGGAACTATCGCTACGCCTTGCAGGTGCAGGGCGACAGCCCGCCATGGCGGCCGGTTTCCGTCTTCGACGATGGACGCCGCGTCTATGTCGTTTTCCCGGCCGGGATCGTGCAGGGCGAAATGCCGCCGATCTTCGTGCTTGGCGCGAACGGCGAGCCGCAGATCGTCAATTCCCGCATCCACCAGAACGTCCTGATCGTGGACCGCCTGTTCGGCGCGGCCGAGCTGCGCCTTGGCAGCGGCAATCGCCAGCAGGTCGTCAGGATCGTTCGCACCAACCCGACGCAGGCCGCCGCCGCGCAGCCCGCCAGCGCGACCGGAGACACCCCGTCATGAGCGACAATACCATCACCGACACCATCGCACCCATGCGCCTGCGCGCCGAGCCGCCCCGCGTTACGCGCCTGTCCCGCAAGATGCTGGCAGGCGTCGGGGCCGTCGCGCTTCTCGGCATCGGCGGGGCGCTGATCTACGCGCTCCAGACCCGCGATGCAGGACCGGGCGGCGACGAACTCTATTCGACCGAGAACCGGCCCACGGCGGACGGCCTGTCCGGCCTGCCGAGCGACTATAGCGGGCCGGCGCTCGGCCCGGCGCTGCCCGGCGACCTCGGCCGCCCGATCCTCGACGCGCAGAATCGGGGACAGCCCATTGTAACGCCGGCAATCACGACGCCCGCCGTCGATCCAGAGGAAGAACGCCGCAGGGCCGAGGAAGAAGCCGCGCGCTTGAGCAACGTCTTTTTCCAGTCCGGCCCGCGCACGGGATCGCCGGCAGGAACGGCCATGCCCGGCCTTGCCGGTCTTGGCCTCGGCGGGCAGCCCGCGACACAGGATCGCCACGCGGCGTTTCTCAACGGGCCGGTGGACCGGCAGACCGTCGCCCCGGATCGCGTCGTGCCGCCGGCATCACCCTATATCCTTCAGGCCGGGGCCGTGATCCCGGCCGCGCTCATCACCGGCATCCGTTCCGACCTTCCGGGCCAGATCACCGCACAGGTGACGGAGAACGTCTATGACAGCCCCAGCGGCTCGCTGTTGCTGATCCCGCAGGGCACGCGCATCATCGGCCAATACGATGACGGCGTGACCTTCGGCCAGCGCAGGGTGCTCTTGGTGTGGAACCGCCTGATCCTGCCGGGCGGCCGCTCCATCGTCCTTGAGCGCCTGCCGGGCGCGGACGCCAGCGGCTATGCCGGACTGGAGGATGGCGTCGATTATCATTGGTGGGATCTGATGAAGGCCGCAGGGCTGTCCACGCTGCTCGCAGTCGGCACGGAGCTGGCGACCAGCGACGAGGACCGACTGATCCGCGCCATCCGCGAGGGGGCGCAGGATACCGTCAATCAGGCCGGCCAGCAGATCGTTCAGCGCCAGTTGCAGGTCGCGCCGACGCTCACCATCCGACCGGGCTTCCCGGTCAGGATCATCGTCACCCGCGACCTTGTATTCGAGCCGGCAGGAGGTTGACCATGACCAAGCTGAAACTCGGCCCCATCGTCGAGGACAAGCCGGTCAAGGTGATGCTGGAGCTGCCGGGGCCGCTTCATCGCGATCTTGTCGCCTATGCCGAGGTGCTGGCCCGCGAGAGCGGCCAGCCCGTCGCCGATCCCGTCAGGCTGATCGTGCCGATGCTGCATCGGTTCATGGCCACGGATCGGGGTTTTGCAAAGGCTCGGCGTGTCCAACAGCACGCCAAGACAGCTTAAGTAATGATACGCGATGATGACGTTTGCTCGGTATGCCGGGCCAGCAAACAGTTCAGTTGATCGAGGGGCCAGTTGCCAAGATCTCCTGGCGGTCGGGCCGCGAAGCGCGCTCCGCTCTTTGTCGAGGTCGGGCGCTGGCAACTGTGTATCCTAGGTCATCTGCCGGTGTGAGTCGACCTTAGTTGTCCAGAACCAGAATGACACCGGCGCGCTGCAAGCGACCCAGGTCGGCAACCAGCTTCTCGCTACGCAAAGCCAGCAGCTTTCCGACCTGAGCTCGCTCATGTCGGGCAATGGCTGAACTGCCCGTCGTATTGGGCATTTCGCGATAGGGGGTTCCGCCACAAAAGCATTGACCGTACTGGAAGTTGTAGAGACACTCGTGGTTGTTTCCGGGGGGCAGATGATGCGTTTAGTTGGTCTTACAGTTGAGAATTTTCGTTGTTACTCAGCACCTGTCACGGTGCGCTTTGGTAACCTGACCGCGCTCGTTGGTAGAAATGACGTAGGTAAATCTACCCTCATGGACGCGCTGGCGATCTTCTTTGAGACTGCTTCGCCTGATAAGGACGACGCCTGCAAGGCAGGTGATCCGAAACAGATGCGCATAACATGCGAATTCGATCAGCTTCCTGAACAGCTGGTAGTGGATGCTGAATTTCCTACCACGCTCTCTGGTGAGTATCTTCTGAGTGCGAATGGAACGCTCGTCATTCGGAAGACCTACAATGGAAGTCTAGGGACGCCGAAGATTACTGCGATCGAAGCCTTGGCGGACCATCCGACGGCAGCGGGGTATAGCGACCTTCTCACTCTCAAAAAGGCCGAACTTGCCAAGCGGGCGGCCGATCAAGGTGTAAATTTGGATGGCGTGGACAAGAGGGCGAACGCTCTCGTGCGAGCGGCGATCTGGCAGAGCTGTGGCGACCTCAAACTAGCAACGGCCGCGGTGTCGCTGGATGCAGAGGGAAGCAAACAGGTCTGGGCCGAGTTACAGCAATACCTGCCGACATTTGCGCTATTTAAGTCAGATCGAGCTAGTACGGATCAGGATGCGGAAGCTCAAGACCCTCTGAAGGCCGCAATCAGAGAGGCGATCAAGGCCGTCGAACCGAAATTGCAAGAAGTTCGAGATTATGTTGAAAGTGAGGTAAAGAAAATTGCTGCTGCGACTGTAGATAAATTGCGGGAAATGGATGCATCCGTTGCTGAAACCCTAAACCCAGTCATAGCGACTAAAAAATGGGATACGTTGTTTTCTACGAGTATTACAGGTGATGAGGGTATTCCTCTCAATAAACGTGGGAGCGGCGTGAAGCGCCTCGTTCTTCTCAATTTTTTTCGTGCGAAAGCTGAGAAGTCCGCAGCGGAAAAAAGCTCATCTTCGGTGATCTATGCCATCGAGGAACCCGAAACCAGCCAGCATCCTAGAAACCAACGCCTGTTATTGAACGCTCTTCGGGAACTCTCAGATGGGGACGGTAAGCAAGTCATAGTCACCACGCATACTCCCATGCTGGCTCGTTATCTGGACGAGACTGATCTTCGCTTCATCCAGCGGGGAGAAGATGGAATTCGTTTGATCAGCGAAGGTAGCGAAGCGACCTCGGCTGAGATTGCAAAATCGCTTGGAGTGCTTCCTGACCACAATGTGAAGATCTTCATCGGTGTCGAAGGTCCGCATGATATTTCGTTTCTCAAAGGTGTGTCGCGGGTACTCATCGCCGCAGGCGAAGATGTGCCCGACCTCGAACAGCTCGAATTAGATGGTGAGCTCATTTTCGTGCCCCTCGGGGGCAGTAATTTAGCTTTATGGGCTTCACGGCTGGCTCCGTTCAACAGACCAGAGTTTCACATTTGTGATCGCGATAATCCACCGCCAGGTCAACCAAAGTATGTGGATCATATGAATGCGGTTAACGCCCGTGCCGGATGCCGTGCTGTGGCAACCCAAAAACGTGAGTTGGAGAGTTACCTACACCATGAGGCTATTTGTGAAGCCTACGCCCTGAACCAAATAAACATCGCCTTTGGGGTGCCTTTTGGCGATTTCGATGATGTCCCCCAAATTGTGGCGCAGGCGGTCCACGCGGTTAATGGTGCTGACCCTTGGGGCAACCTTGACGAGGAGAAGCGTCGGAAAAAGGAAAGCGCAGCGAAGCGCTATCTCAACAACACGGCGATATCTCGGATGACCGTCGATAGGCTAGCCGTAGCAGACCCTCAGAATGAGATCAGAGGTTGGCTTGCTACGATTTCACAAATGATGGTCGCGGGTGCTGCGTAATCATTCTAGCTAGCGACGGACTGCCTCGGGCGAAAACCATATGCCACTGTCTATAAATCCCTCTCCAACTACAGAATGTAATTTTTCGGAATGGATAATTGGCAAAAAAAATCGTGCCAAGCTGATCGAAATTATCGCCTATCTCTATTTGCGACAGGAGGAAAACGCTCAGCGAGTGATCAATGCTTTGGAACCGCGACGGCGCGTTTCAAAAGGCAGGGTCGCTCAGAATGTCGTGAGGAAGCTGACGGCTCCGCGTGCCGAAGACGTTGAGCTTTTCCGGTCGGGAACCGACGAACAGAAGGAGGCGGCAAGAAAGCGGATAAGGACATCCGTTATTCACCGGGACGGACTGTTATTTCAGCATATCTCCTGGGTTGCGGCGCGGCTAGCTCTTCCGAACGGCTATATGACATCGCCTCATGTCCGACAGGCAGACAAGGGATTCGACGGCTTTATAATCGAACTGGAAGATGGTGGGCGCGAGATCAAGCGCATTGTGCTTTGTGAGGACAAGGCTTCGAAATCGCCGCGCAGCCTTATAAGCTCCAGCGTATGGCCCGAGATCGGAACTATTCTGTGCGGTGATCGCGATGATGAAATCCTCGCCGACCTCGTAACCTTGCTAAAGAGTGTCCCTGACATCGATGCTGAGGCAGCGGTCGACGAAATGTTTTGGGAAGGTGCTCGCGAGTTCAGAGTTGCCGTGGCCACCGGCGAAGATCAGCGCAAGGCCGGAAATTTTCTGCATATCATAGCTGGTTTTGAAACGGTCGCTGGTGGTGAGCTCGAAAGTCGCACGGCCGGAGTGCTGGCTTTCGAGGACGTGCGCAAAGGGTTAGCTCTTCTCGCCGGCGAGGTGGCGGCTAAAATCCAGGAGATCGCCGGTGTTTGATCCAAGTTCCCGCGCTCTTCTACGGGAGGCTCCTGATCTACCGGGTCTCGATCCTGAAACGCTGGATGAGTTGTTGACGGCGGCTCACATTGAGTTGGCGACAGTTCGCCTTCTGTCCCGTGAAGGTGAATCTGAGCCTGCAAGCGGAGTGATCGACCGGGTAAGGCGTCTTGCTTCGACTTTTGAAGCCTATGTTGCACTCAATCTTCGACCGGAGCAGACGCGTGCCGCAGCTTTCGTCGCAGCTAGTGCTCATCAGATCTTGAGCCGCGTTCGTGAAACTGCATTGGATCGTCCAACCGTTATTTCGAGTGATGCTATTGGATCATCAATCTCCGCAACGCTACTGTTCCTGATTGCTGATCGGGCGGCGGACGCAGCGGAAGTGGCGGGGCAGCTCAGGGCCAGAGGCGAACGGCGGGCGGTTAGACGATCTCTGATCCTGAGTCTTCGGGAATTGGCAACTGGCAATCTCACGACGCTGATAGAGCGTGACCTCGGCGAAGACTCCATCGCCATGGGAGATAGCCGAGAAGTAGCCACTGATCTTCTTCTAAGGGAATGTGCCTACGTGGTTCAGGGACTTGGACAGGAGGCGCGCGGGAGCGCTGTGTCCGACCCTGATATCCGCTCAAGGCTCAAGCGTGTTATCCGCTTGTCGGAGGCCTCAGCGGTGGAGATCAACGTAGCGCTGGAAGGAACCGTGCAGCACCAGTTTGCCGGTCCACATCATCTGGCCACACTGTTGAGTCGGCTTGTTGATGGAATGCAGGCCGCGATGCTGGTTCGACTCCCAACACCATCTGGAGCGCAAGCTAAGGCATGGGCCGACTGGCTTCTGTCTCAGACGCAATCGCACCCATTTCTATGGATCAATCATCTGAAAGCTGTCAGGACGGGATACTTGAACCGTGGCAGGTCCATGGTGATGACATCGCCCACTGGTTCGGGGAAGACCACGCTATCTGTCCTGAAAATCGCAGCAACCCTATGCGCGGGCGAGAGCGTCGTCTACCTGGCTCCTACTCACGCTCTCGTAGATCAGGTAGAGACCGATCTCTCTGCACAAATCGGAGGCCTAGAGGCGGTCAGCGTTGTTGAAGACGTTGCGCTCGAAGAGCTTGGGGACAAGCTGCCACCATTCTCCGTCATGACACCCGAGCGTTGCCTTGCCCTCCTTGGTTTCGCGCCTGAGCTTTTCGACAAGGTCGGCCTCCTCGTCTTCGATGAGTTCCATCTCATCAGTGCCGACGATCCGGCTACGTCATCGAAAATCAGCGCACGCGCCATTGATGCGATGTTAGCGCTCCTGACGTTTCTCCGCCATCGCAAGGAAGCAGACCTGCTGCTGCTGTCTGCTATGGTCGCCAACGGCGCCGAAATCGCTCGTTGGCTGCGGGCCGTGACGGGAAGGGAGGTCGAAGCGTTCGACGATCCTTGGAAGCCAACACGGCAACTTCGCTCTTGCGTCATCTATGATCGCTCTGACGTGCTTGAGGCTGTGCAAGCGGCATCGAAGGCGAAGACCCAGTCCGCGCGGAGTCGGGTCCCCGCACAGCCTCTTGGACTCTTTTCGTTGATTTCTGGATGGCACCCCAAAAGGTCGGAGAAGCTGGTCGTGCAGGCGCTCACGGATCAACGGCCGCCGCTCGTGAAAAATGCCAAGGGGAAATTGACATCGAACAGGAACGAAGTCGCTGCGCGGATCGCGGCCGACTATGCGGCCGTAGGAAAGCGCGTGATCGTCTTCTGCAACGATACTAAAGCATGCGGGAGCGTTGCGGATCAGATCAATGGACTACTGGCCCCGGCCACCATCGCTCTGGATGAGACGCAGGAGGAAATGCGCAAGTCAGTTCTCAGGGATGTGGGAGCGGCCGAAGCCACATTCGATCCCATGGGGTGCAGAGCAGCGGTGCATCATGGTGATCTGCTGCCATTGGAGCGGCGGTTGACGGAAAGCGTTTTTCGGGTTCGCAGGGATTCTGAGAGTGAGGATCTGGGCCTTGATGTGGTTGCCGCGACATCTACAATTGCGCAAGGGTTGAATCTGCCGTGCGATGTCGTGATTCTTGCAGGAACCGACAGGAGCGCGATTGATGACCCAAGCGGCAATCCTCGCACGGACTTGCGTCCTCACGAGATACTCAATGCGCTCGGGAGGGCTGGACGCGCGGCGTATGCTGCAACCGGTCTGGCAATCGTTGTTCCCGCAAAACCCATCGGTGTGGAAAGAGGGAACCTCTCTCTTCCGTCCGAAGGAATTCTGAAGACCGTTTTCTCCGAGCAGGATGCCTGTGAGGAGGTTTATGATCCGATAGAGTTGCTTCTTGATCGGATCGAGGTATCCGCTAACCCTGATCCAAAAGTGCAGTCGATAATCCGGCGTTTGTCTGCTGTCACCACAGCAGGAGAGAGTGGCTTCGACGATATCGTTCGCCGTTCGCTGGGGTTTTTCCGGCGTAGGGAAGCTAATGCTTTGGGGGCGGACAAATGGCTAGAACGTCGCCGAACCGCGCTCAGGGCTGCCGAGGAACAACTGGAAGATCCGCCCGTTCTTGATTGGCAACGGGAAATTGCTGTCCGCAATGGTGTTCCGCCAAGGCTGATCGAAAGATTGGTCGAGGCGTTTGATCATGCGCCAGTTGAAAAGACGGCTACCGAGGACTGGATCAACTGGCTGCTGGATATAGTGGCCGAACATCCTTTGGATTTGACGATCTTCGTCAGGGAAACAGCTCTTGAGTCCGTTTTCGGCCGCGCCTACACGAATACAACAATACCTAAGGCCACCGCTAAGCGGATATTGGGAGCGCTCAAGACGTTGGTTTCAATGTGGTGCGCAGGACGCACGCTGGTCGAGATCGAGGCTTGGCTTCTCGCGTTCATTCGGAAGCACGAAGGAGAGGTCAAACAGCGAGCAAACCAATCCTCAACAGCACAACGGGCTCGCCGCTTCGCCATACGCATCGCCCCTGATCTCGGCTTTCTGTGTGGCGTGCTTGGGCAGATCGCCGCTTACAAGAACGCTGAAGAGGGCGGGGTTTCACTTCCCGTGGTTGATATGTTGCCACAGATGGTAAGAGTTGGGGATCATGATCGTCATCATACGGCCTTAAGACAAATGACAACAAACGCCTCGCGGGTTGAGACTTTTGGAGCATATGTTTCATTGCGTGGGTCATTCAAGGCGGGTGCATCCGCCGAAATGGATGTTGTACGAGACGAGGTTACTACGGCAATGTTGCTCCAGTCATTCACGGATTTGGACGACGAGGAATAGGCGTCAAAACGATCCAAGCGCCGATTGCTCCATTTCAGACAGTGACTTGTAGTGAATGTCGGTATCGGTAGTTGCACGCCCCCGCAACCAAATCAAAAAGCCCGCTCGGAGAAATCCCGCGGGCTTTTGACGTTCTAAGGCACGCACACAGGGGCGACACCGAGACAGGCCATGGCCGAAAGGCGCCAGAGCAGGCAACGGCCAAAGAACCGAGCACATCCAACAAACGGGATTTGCGCTAGCAGACCCTTCGTAGCCGTCGCGCCTACCCGAATGTCCGAAAGCGTTTGGGGCAGAGTGAGCCGCCCCATCGACAAACGGCGAAGACAGACAGGTGGCCCCTACGGGCTCGGGTCGCGCGCCTCACTCCGGCGGCTGCAGGCGGTCCTTGGGGACGATCAGGCGGATGATCAGGCCTTCGGAGTGCCACTGGCGGAGAATTTCGCCGCCGAACTGCCTTTCGATGGTCAGCTTGGCGAGCTTGGTGCCGAAGCCTTCGGTCTCGGTTCGGGTTACCTGAGGCCCGCCCCGTTCGGTCCATTTCAGTTCCAGGGTATCGCCGCGATCGATGCATTCGATGTCGAGGGAACCGCTGGCGGTGGACAGGGCGCCGTATTTGGCGGCGTTGGTGGCGAACTCGTGCACGACCAGGGAAAAGCCGGTGATCGCGGCGCGCGGGATGCCAAGATCGCAGCCTCGCGTCGTGACCCGGCGAAGGCCTTGGGGCGTATCGCCGTCATAGGGTGAGAGCAATGTCGAAAGCAGCGCCTGCAGATTGGCGCGGCCTTCGCCTGCACCGTCACGGTCGGGCGTCGGCAAAGTGAGCACGTGCGCGCGCGCCAGCGACCCCAGCCGTGCGACGACGGCAGATGCCAGTTCTTCGGCGGATGCGGCGGCCTTGGCGCTCAGCGACACGACGCTGCTCGAGACCATGAACAGGTTCTTTACCCGGTGCGCCATCTCCTGGATCAGCAGATCCTTCTGCTGCTCGGCCTGCCGGCGCTCGGTGATGTCGCGGGCGATCTTGGAAGCGCCGACGACCACGCCGGTATTGTCGCGGATGGGTGAAATCCGCAGCGAGATCGGGATCAGCCCGCCATCCTTGCGCTGTCTGAAGGTTTCGAAGTGGTCGACGCGCTGGCCGGCGCGAACCTTTGCCAGGATCTCCAGTTCTTCGCCGAGGCGATCCTCCGGGATCAACAGCGTGACCGGGCTGCCGACCGCTTCTTCTACCGTATAGCCATAGAGGCGCTCAGCGCCGGCGTTCCAGCTGGTGATGACGCCGTTCAGATCCATCGACAGGATCGCATCTTCCGAGGATTCGACGATCGCCGCCAGTTGTTGGGCAGCGCGTTCCGTTGCGCGGCGGATCGTCAGTTCCTGTTCGGCCGCCTTGAGCAAATGGGCGTTGTCGATGGCGATCGCGGCATGTGCGGCGATCGAGGTCACCGTCGCCTCGGTCTCGGTGGTAAAGACGCCCGGCAGATCATGGCCGAAGAAGAGCCCGCCGTGGACATCACCGGACCGTGAGAGCACCGGAACAGCGAGGTAGCTTACCACCGGCAGGTGACCCTTCGGCATGCCGAAATGCGGCGCGGATTTTCCATAACGCGGGTCAGTGCGGATGTCGTCGGAGCGCACGATGCCGCGACCGCGAAAGGTCGGATCAAACACGGCGGTGTTGCGGGGCAACTGGAAGTTTTCGAAGGCCGCGCGCGGCGCGCCGGAGAGGGTGTAGAGCGTGTAGCGCTCGCCGTCCGGGTCGGTGAGATTGTAGAAGAAGGCGCCGAACTTTGCGCCTGTCAGCTCCGTGGCGGCATCGGTCACGGTCTGCACGATGTGATCGAGATCGAGATTGCCGGCGATTGCCTTGGCTATCCGGTCGACCGCCTGCAGCCGGCGCTCGGCTGCCTTGCGCTGGGAAATGTCGAGGATGCTGACATAGGTGCGCTCGCAGCGGAGGCCCTCGAACGTGACGGTGAAGACCACATGCAGCCGCCGGCCGCGCAACGTCTGAACGACGGCCTCGCTGCCGAAGCGCCTCTGACCCTGCCAGAGCGTCACCAGTTCTTCGAGGAAGATCGGCGCCGTCTCCGGCAGAAAGACGTTGGAGAGCGACCGCAGCAACTCGCCCTTTTCGGTGGCCTCGAACAGTTCCACGGTGAAAGGATTGACGTCGACGATACCCACCTGCGCGATCGCTTCGTTCAGCCGCTCGGGGTGCGCCTTCAGATAGGTGCGCAGGTCCTCGACACCTTCCGAGCGAAGCCGATCCAGCAGATCGCAGACCCCGGAAAAGTCCTGCTCCCAGACTGCGACTCCGGCGTTCTCGAAAATCTCGCGAAACCGCGCCTCGCTCTCGCGATAGGGCTGTTCGGAGGCGTTTGCGCCACTATTGTCGACCAGCATATTGACCGCTCCCACGAACTCGAAGTGGAACCGCATCGGTGATGGCCACACGTTGCGAAAGGCCGCCGCTGCTTGGCGGGGCGTTCTGAAAAACTACCGCAAGCGCGCCGAAATGCAACGGTGTCCGAGGGGAAGAAGGCTCTATCAAGCGTCCTCCCTCAGTGCCGGAAACGCAAGACGGATTTGGGCTCGGCGACGAGCAGGGCCGCGGCCTCGAGCAATTGCCGAGGGTTGAACGGCTTTGCCAGCAGAGCGGTGTCGGCAAAGCCGGGCGGCAGAGCGTCGCGACCGTAGCCGGATACGAAGACGAACGGGACCTTCTTGTCGGTCAAGGCTGCGGCGATCGCATCGACCGGCTGGCCGCGCAGATTGGCGTCGAGCAGCGCGGCATCCAGCGCCATCTCGTTGATAAGGCGCAACGCATCGCCGGGTGTCGCTGCGGGCCCGGCGACCTCGGCATCCTCTTCCTCCAGGATCGCGGCGATTTCGAAGGCGATCAGCGCCTCATCCTCAACCACCAATATGCGCTTTCCCTTGAGCGTCGTCGATGCAACCTGGGCACCGGCCGCCGGCCCTTCTGGTAAAGGTTCCTCCGCGTCGTGCTCGGTGATCGGCGGAACATCGGCTTCAAGCGGGAGCCACACCTCCCACCGCATGCCATCGGCCTCGGTCTTCAGGTGGGCGCTTCCGCCTCCGCCCGTCGCGACCTTCTCGATCAGCCGCGTGCCGAAGCCTAGACCAATCGGGGTTTTGAGCGGTGGTCCACCCCGTTCGATCCAGTTGAGACAAAGGGCATTGCCGGTCACGCTCCAATCGATCGAGACCGATCCCTTGTTCGAGGAAAGCGCGCCGTGTTTTGCCGCGTTGGTCCCAAGTTCATGCAAGACCATTGCCATATGTGTTGCCGTCTGCGCGTCGAACCGAACGGGTGGACCGGAGGTCGTGACCCGGCGCTCGTCGGCAGCGCCCCACAAAAGCTGGTCGCGAATGATGTCGTCGAGGTCAGCCCCCTCCCAGGCGGTTCGGGTCAGAAGCGAGTGCATGCGCGACATCGACTGCAGGCGTCCGCTGAAGCTGGCGGCAAAGTCGGCCGGGGTCTTGGCCGAACGCAAGGTATGCTGGGCGATCGCCTGAACCGAAGCGAGCATGTTCTTGACGCGGTGGCTCAGTTCGCTGAGCAGGCGTTGCTGGGTCTCTTCCGCGCGCTTGCGGTCGGTGATGTCCCGTGCCGCGCCGAACCACTCGGCGATCTCGCCGTTGCCGTCGAGCATCGGTACGGCGCGCGAATGGGTCCAGCCGACGCCGCCGTCGCGGCGGATGACCCGGTGCTCCATTTCGAAAACGGCCTTGTTGTCGATGGCGTCATCGATGCGCGCGAGCATCAGCGTCTGGTCTTCGGGCGGGATGTAGGTTTCGAGCCAACTGCCGCTCGGCTCGTCCGTATCGGCAACGAAGTCCTTGCCCTGCAGAAACCGCATCTCGTGCCAATCGGGGCCCATGCGGTAGATGATATCCGAACTCGCGGTGACGAGCGCGCGGAACCGCTCTTCGCTCGCGCGTAGGGTTTCCGCAGCTTCGGTGCGATACTGTGAGATCTTCAGGTGCGCCTCGATCCGGGCCAGCAGTTCGCGCGCGCTGAAGGGTTTGATCAGGTAGTCGTCAGCGCCGGCCTGCATGCCCTCGATCCGGCTCTCCTCGCCGGCGCGCGCCGACAGAATGATGATTGGCACGGTGTTCGTGCGCGCATCCGCGCGCAAGCGCCTGAGCAGTTCGATCCCGTCGAAGCCTGGCACCATGATGTCGGTGAGGATTAGGTCCGGCTTCTGCAATCCGACGGCGGCGAGTGCGTCTTCGCCATTGCCGACCACCTTGAGATCGTATTGTGCGCTGAGAAGGCGGCGCAGATAGTCGCGCATGTCGGCGTTATCATCGACGATCAACAGGGACCGACGGCCGCCATCTCGCTGTTCCGTTACATGCGGGGCCGGATCAACCTCGGGCAGGCCCGTATCCGGGGACGGATGATCCGGCAGCCATCGCAGTGCCTCCTCCACGAAGGGTGCGGCGCCGGTCGACGTTGACGGGCGATCTTCGCCATTGCCGTTCCGGTGTTGCGCGGACGCGCGGCTGCCTTTGGCGATCGCCACGCGTATGGTCGTGCCTTCGTCGATGCGGCTTTCGGCGGTGACCGTTCCGCCGTGAAGCTGCACCAATTCCTGGACGAAGGCGAGCCCGATGCCTGAGCCCTCCTGGCTGCGACCCCTTGCGCCTTCAACGCGATGGAAGCGCTCGAAAAGCCTGGGCATCTCGTTGGCCGGAATGCCGATGCCGGTATCGCGGACGGTCAGGACGAAATCATCGTCCTCGGCCGCGAGTTTGACGGTGACCTCTCCCTCAAGCGTGAATTTGAAGGCGTTCGAGAGGAGATTGAGAACGATCTTTTCCCACATCTGACGATCGACATAAGCCGGTTCCGGCAACGGCGGCGTGTCGACGGTCAGACGCAGTCCCGCCATTTCCATCGCCGATCGAAAAGCGCTGGCAAGCTCTGACGTTGCGGTCGCAAGGTTCGTCGGCTCGAAGCGTGCCTGTAGCCGTCCGGCTTCGATGCGTGAGAATTCAAGCAGCGTGTTGACCAGCTTGAGCAGGCGCAGCGAGTTGCGATGGGCAACGAGCAGGCGATCACGATCATCGGGCCGCTCCTGGCTGCGGGCCAGAAGGTCCTCGATATGGCCGAGCATCAACGTGATCGGCGTGCGGAACTCGTGGCTGACATTGGAGAAAAAGACGGTCTTTGCGCGGTCGATCTCCGCCAGTGCGTCGGAGCGCTTACGTTCGTCTTCATAGGACTGGGCGTTGCCGATGGCGCTGGCGATCTGCGACCGCATGAGATTCAGGAAGTCGTGGTAATGCTCGTCGAGCGTCAGGCGGGGATTGATGCCGACCACGAGAAAACCGGCGGCATCGCGGGCATTGGCGGCGGGCAACGGAAGCACGATTGCCGTGTGGGGCAGGTCGAGGTCGGATGCGCTCGCGGAGCTCGGGAAACGGCTTGCGAGATCATCGACAAGGATAGGCTTCAGGTTGGCACCGAATTGCCAGCCGGTAGAACTGTCCTGTTGCGCCAACTCGACCTTTGCCGGGCACAGCGCGTGATCCGGTTCAAGGCCTGCCAATCCGGAAAGCCGGGCTCGTTTCCGGTCGGGTTCCACGAGATAGAGAAGGGCGAAGGGCACGTCTCTTTTGTGCTTCCTGAATGTCTCCGTTGCGATCGCGCAGGCCTCGTCGGGCGTTCGCGCATCGCCGGAGCGGGAGGCAAGATCCCGAAGGACGACGATGCGGCGCTCGCCGATCACCTTCTCGGTAATTTCGGTCACGGTGGCGAGCACGCCGCCAATGCCATTTGCTGCGGTTTCGTCGGGCACCGGGCTGTAGGCGATGGTGAAATGTGTCTCTTCCAGGAAACCGTGCCTGTTGATCTCGAGCTCGATGTCGTCGTTCCAGGTCGCAGGCCCGCCGTTGAAAGGGGTGTCGATCAACGGTTTCAGCACATGCCAGATCTCGCTCCAGCATTCGCTGACCGGTTTGCCGAGCGCCCAGGGGTGTTTTGCGCCGAGCACCGGGCGATAGGCCTCGTTATAGATCGAGACATAATGCGGTCCCCACCACAACAGGAGCGGAAACCGGTTGCGCAGAAGGAAGGGGATCATGATCTTGAGCGTCGGCGACCAATTTCCCATCGGCCCGAGCGAGGTCTGCGACCAGTCAAAGTCGTCGATCAGCGACTGCATCTCGTCGTGTGACGCGGGCCACGCCATTTCCTTGGCTGCGACTGCGCTGTCGGACGTGTTCTCGGCGTCTGACATGGCGTTGATCCCCGATAGATGACGCTCAAGCAACGTAAACGCTCGGTTTCGGTAACGGTTCCCTAGCGACGAGCGGTACGATGTCGGACGTTTTTTTGGGGGAGGAGGGGGATGGAGATGGTGCAAAAGCATGACCGCCCTTGCCGAGAGCGGCCGTGCGCGATGCGGGTGGTGCGAAACTAGCCGTTCAGCATTGTGCCATCTTGCGGATCTGCAGGTTTCGTCGCCAGCCAGAAGAGCAAAGTAACGAGGCTGAGCGCTGCGCCCATCAGGCAGACGCCCTGCCATCCGCCATGGGCGTAGGCGACGGTTGAGAGGGACGATCCGAGCCCGCTGCCGAGCGAATAGAACAGCATATAGGCGGCGGTCAGCCGGTTCTGGGCTTCCGGTCGCACGCGATAGATCAGAGCCTGGTTCGTCACGTGCACAGCCTGAAGGCCGAAGTCGAGTATGAGGACGCCGGCAACGAGCCACAGGAGCGAATGGTCCAGCAGCGAGATCGGCAGCCATGCGGCGAGCATCAGCGCGAGCGATATCCCCGTCGTCCTCTGTCCAAATCCGAGATCGGCCCAGTGTCCGGCGCGCGAGGCGGCGAGCGCTCCGGCAATCCCTGCCAGTCCAAAGAGGCCGACCTCAGTATGCGACAGCGAAAAGGGCGGCACGCTCAGTGGCAGGACAAGCGGGGTGAGCAGCGTCGTCACGTTGGCGAAGATCAACATCGCGATGATGCCGCGGACGCGCAGAACCGGCTCCTTGGCAATGAGCGTGAAGGTGGAGGAGACAAGGCGGAGATAGCTAAGCTTGCTATTTTCCCGTTGTTGATGCGGCAGCAGCTTGTAAAGCAGTAGCGCGATCAAGAGGGTAAGCGCGGCAGATACGAAGTAGACCGCCCGCCAGCCGGCCAGATCGGTCAGCAATCCCGCGACGGCGCGAGCCGACAGAATGCCGATGACGATGCCGCTGGTGACAAATCCGACCACCCGGCCCCGTTCGGAAGGGTGGGAGAGACTGGCCGCATAGGCGACCAGCGCCTGCGTGAGCACGGCGAGCATGCCAACTGCGGCAATGGAAACCATCAGCATTTCGACAGTCGCCGAAAAAGCGACGAAGCCGAGGGCGACGACCGACAGCAGCGACTGAAAGACGATGATCTTGCGGCGATCGAAAAGGTCTCCGAGAGGAACCAGCAGGATCAGCCCGAGCGCGTAGCCAAGTTGGGTTGCGCCGACGATCAGGCCGGCGCGGGTTTCCGACAGATCGAGATCGGCAGCCATGACGTCGAGCAAGGGGTGAGCGAAATAGGCGTTGGCGACGGCGAGGCCGGCGGCGAAGGCAAAGAGCGTCATCATCGGACGCGTCAGCCGCGATGACGGGCAGGCCTTGCCGACCGGGCAGGGGACATCGTTTGCAGCGCCGACCGGCGCCGCAGCAATTTTACCATCCATTGGACGTGTTCCTTGTTTTGGTTTAATAATGAAACCAAGAAATGGATAACATTTTGGTTTCATAATGCAACCAAAATTCCAAGTGGAGATGATGCATGGTGGCCCGCAGACGGCTGAAGGAAGACTATTGCCCAAGCGCGCGATCGCTGGATGCGATCGGCGACTGGTGGTCGCTGCTGATCGTGCGCGATGCTTTCGATGACGTGCGCCGCTTCAGCGACTTTCAAAAAAGCCTCGGCATTGCCAAGAACATCCTGACCGACCGCCTGAAAACGCTCGTCGAGCGCGGCATTCTCGAAACGGTTCCGGCCGGCGAGGCGAAGGCCCGGGTCGAGTACCAGTTGACGGCGATGGGCCGCGACCTCTTTCCGGTCATGGTCGCCTTGCGGCAGTTCGGGGAAAAGCATCTGTTTCAGCCGGGCGAGGAGCATTCCCAATTGGTCGAGAAGGAAACGGGCCTGCCGGTTAAGCTCGATATCCGCACACAGGATGGCAAGCCGATCGATGCGTCAGGAACGGTGCTGATCAAGGTTCCCGAGGCGTGACGTCGCTTCAGGCCGGTTCGCGCGCCCGATGCAATGAACCGTTCTAACTTTAGACGAATATTCAGCTTTCTCTGCTAGTCTGCACCGAGTCTTTCCGCAGTTCGGGAAATGGGCGATGGGCGTTGTGACGCTAGACCAGGTAGAAGGCCAGATCGCGCGGGGCTTTCGCTATCTGCATTTTTCGCCGGAGATTGAAGAACTCTTCCGCAAAGACTATGCGGCAGAGCGCGTGCGGCTCGCCGCAATCTGGGGCGTGATCGGCATCTTCATCTACGATCTCGTCTATTTCGGCGACCACACGATGTTGCCGGATGTCTTCGCCGGGTTGTTCACCGTTCGCTTCCTGGTATTCACGCCCTTCGTCATTGCCTGCATCCTGGCGGTGCGCCGCTGGCCGGACGCTCGCCTTTACGACGTCCTGGCGGTGGCGATCGCGGTGCTCGGCGTCACCTTGCCGATGGCGGTGGCCACGCAGAGCACCAGTCCCTACCTTTTCGTTTACCAGAACGGCAATTCCGCCGCCTTCCTATTTTTCGTCATCGCGCTCCGGCCGCGGTTCTTGGCCGTCGTTTCGGGGCTTGCGCTGATGTGCGCGTCGCATTTCACCATGACGCATCTGACCGGCGCTTTCGACGACGTAACCTATTCCGGCATCATCACCTTCTATCTGACGCTGTCGATCTTCCTGGCGGTGAGCGCCTATTTCCTGGAGCAGAAGGACCGGCAGAATTTTCTCAATCAGCTGAGAGGCAGCCTCCTTTGCCAGCAACTCGAACGCAACGCTGAACGGGATGAACTGACGGGTCTGCTGAACCGCCGGTCGCTGGCGCGGATCGGCGGCTTGCTGTGGAACGAAGCACCGGGCGATACCGCAATTTCGGCGATCTTGCTCGACATCGACCACTTCAAGCGGTTCAACGACGTTCACGGCCATATCGAAGGCGACGCCTGCATCCGCGCCGTCTCACAGTGCATCCGCTCCACGGTCGACGAGGCTGCCTTCGTCTTCCGTTTCGGCGGGGAAGAGATTCTGGTGCTGGCGCCCGGACGGGAGCCGCTGCCGACTTTGGCGATGGCAGAGCGGATCAGGGTGGCGATCGAAGGGCTGCGCCTACCGCATCGCGGACTGACCGATGGCTGCGTGACCGCGAGCCTCGGGGCCGCGACGGCGATCGCCGCGGATACCACGCTCGAGCGGCTGCTGCAGAAGGCAGACGACGCGCTTTACGAAGCCAAGCGCATGGGCAGGAATACGGTCGTGCTTGCCAAGGACGCCGAGCCAGACGCGCAGGTTGCCTAAGCGGCAGTCGAGACGGGAAAGGTGCGGCCTCCCGGCCTCCAAATCAACGACAGGTCTGGGCGTGCCCTTTCATCAACAGGGGACGGCGATGACACGATCGGCCGAGGGGTGGGCGAGGATATCCATCTGCACCCCGTAGATGCGTTCGAGGGTCGTCTTTTCCATGATCTGGTTCGGCCGGCCGCTGGCGACGAGCCGGCCGGAATGGAGCGCAACGATCTGGTCGCAGAAGCGGCTCGCCATGTTGATGTCGTGCAGCACGAGAATGACAGTCAGGCCGCTGGCGCGTGACAGGGTGCGAACGAGTGAAAGCACCTCGATCTGATGGGCGACGTCGAGAGCGGCCGTTGGCTCGTCGAGCAGCAGGCATGCCGCGTTCTGCGCCAACAGCATCGCGAGCCAGGCGCGCTGGCGTTCGCCGCCGGAAAGCGTGTCCACCAGCCGGTCGGCAAGCGGCAGCATGTGCGTGCGCTCCAGCGCCCGCTCGACGCTCTCACGGTCGTCACGTCCGAACCGGCCGAGCGCGCCGTGCCACGGGTAGCGGCCCATCGCCGTCAGTTCCCGAACCGTCATGGCCGGAGCGGCGGGGATCTGCTGCGGCAGATAGGCGACCCGGCGGGCAAAGTCGCGGGTCGGCCGGGCGTCGAGAGGCTTGCCATCGAACGCGATTGCGCCGGACGACGGCGCCTGCTGTCGGGCCAGCATCTTCAGAAGTGTCGACTTGCCCGAGCCGTTATGGCCAACGAGCGCCAGCATTTCGCCCTTGGCGATTTCCAGCTTCGTCGGGTGCAAAAGCACGCGATCGCCGACGGAAAAGCTGGCGTCGCGCACCGCAAAGAGTGGTTTTGCGTCCGTCATCGGGGCTCCTGCAATGTCTGCCGACGGACCGAGATCGGACCGCGTTTCGATTTGATCGGATAGGCTGTTCAAGGCCGGTTTCATTGGGCGCGACCTCGCCAGATCAGCCAAAGGAAGATCGGTCCGCCCAAAAGCGCCGAGATCAGTCCCGGTGCCATCGGCCATGGCCAGGCGAGGTTGCGGCCGATCCAGTCCGCTCCGACCAGGAAGGCGGCGCCGGTGAGAGCGCAGGCAACGACGAGATCGCGTTCGCGGCGGAAACCGGCCTGGGCGACGAGATGGGGAACCATGAGCCCGATAAAGCTGACCGGCCCGACGATCATCGTTGCGGCGGCAATGGCGATGGCAGCGACGAAGAACAGGGTAGTTCTCGCCGCGCGGTCGGGAATGCCGATCGCTGTTACCGCCGTATCACCGAGCGGCAGCGCCGCGAGCCAGCGGCCAAGAACGAGCGCCGCAGCTGTTGCGGCAAGGGCGACGACGCAGACCATGACCCCATCGGTAAGGCGAACGGCGCCGATCGATCCGGAGAACCAGCTGAGAAGCGCCGCACCGTTCGGGCCGCCGCTTGCAAGGAACAGGACCAGCAGCGCATGGACCATGCTGCCGAGGCCGACGCCGACGAGAAGCGTTCGTTCCGGCTGGAAAGAGGCGCGCCGGGCCAGCGTCGCGACGAGCGCGAGCACCGCGGCGGCGCCGATCGCCGAGACCGCAAGTTTGGACCAGACCGCGCCCGCCGGCACGATCATGAAGGCGATGATCAGCCCAAGGCCGGCACCATGGCCGACGCCGAGAAGATCGGGGCTGGCGAGCGGATTGCGCAAGGCGCGCTGCAGAAGCAGACCTGCAACGGCGAGGCACGTCCCGGCGCCCGCGGCGCCGAGCAGGCGAGGGAGCCGCCAGTGCCACGGCACGGCCGGATCTGACGGGGAGAGGATCTGCCACCCGTGATCGCTGACGCCGGCCAGGACCGAGAGCGCCGCGGCCACAAGCAGGAGGACGAGAAGCAACGCCAGGCCGAGCATGGGCCGGCGCAGCCGGCGCGCGGAAAGCGGCGTCCGGTCCGTCCGCGGGCGCTCCGCCTGCCGCCCGGTAACGGCGAGGAACGCTAGCAGCGGACCGGTGAAGAGGCCGGCGGCCGCACCGGCGGGAATGTCGCCGGCATAGGGCGCGAGCAGAGCGAGTGTCTGGTCGATGAACAGCAGCAGGATCGCGCCGACGAAAGCGGCCGGGAGCGGATTGTGGGACCGTCGCGGCCACAGACGCCGCGCCAGTGCGGGTGCCGCAAGTCCGATGAAGCCGATGATGCCGATTTCGGCGGTCACGATCGCTGCCAGCGCGGATGCGAGCCCGAGCAGCGACACTTTGACGACAGCCGGCGACAGCCCAAGGCTGCGGGCCGGCCCGTCGCCAAGCGAGAGCAGCCGCAAAGGGCGCAGAAGCAGGATCATGACCAGCCCGACCGTGCCGACCTGTGCCGTCAGCCTTGCCATCGATTGCCAGCCGCTCTGCTGCAGCGATCCCGCCTGCCAGGTCAACAGGTCGCTCAGGAAGTCATGATGGAAGAGGATGAGCAGGCCGTAGATGGCGTTGCAATAAAGACTGATCACGACGCCGGTCAGGACGAAGGCGGGCGCGGAGGCGCCGCGGCCGGCGGCTGCAAGGGCAACGATGGCGAAAACGGCAATGCCGCCGCCAAGGGCAACCAGCTCGTAGCCGTTGATCCAAAGTGCCGGTGCATAGAGCAGCGATGCGGCGAGCGCGAGCTGCGCGCCCGACGTCACGCCAAGCAGGCCGGGCTCGGCAAGCGGATTGCGCAACACCGTCTGGAACACCGAGCCGGCAAAACCAAGCGCCAGGCCGGCGACAAGAGCGAGCAGTATCCGTGGGAACACGCTCAGATAGGCGACCGCCTGGCGGGGGTCGGCAAGATCGGGGGACAGCAGCAGGTGAAGCCAGCCGGACGAACCGGCCGCGGCCTGGAGATTGGCAAGAGCGAGCCCGAACGCGGTGATTGTGAGCGCGGCGATGCCGACACTGGCGCCGCTGACGGCGGCGCGCGCCGGAGACAGAGACGCATCCGTCATGCCGGCAACCCCTCAAGCTCAGGAACGAGCGTTTCGGCGAAGTGGGTGACCGAGGGCAATCCACCGAAGGGGTGAAACTGCGGTATGGTTACGCTGCGCGCGGCGCGGATGGGTTCCAGCCGTTGCCAAAGCGCGCTTCGCGCCAGCGATCGGGCCGTGCGCACCTTGAGCGTCGGGATCTCGACCTGAACGAATGTCGCGCCATCAAGCGGCATCAGGGCGTCGAGACCCACTTGCGCCAGGCCATTGGCGTTGACCGGGCCGGTCCAGGCATTCGTAAGCCCCAGTTTCTTCAAGACCGCATCCGGCAGGCTGCCTTCGCCATAGACCATCGTTCGTCTTCCATTCTGGTCCGGCAGCAGCACGAGCATCGGCCGGCGCGTGTTGCGCAGTTGCTGACGCTGGACCGCAAGCCGCGCCTCGACGTCAAGCAGGTACGCATCGACATCGGCCTGCGGCACGCCGGCGACCCGGGCGGCATGGGTCATGATCGCGACCGCAAGTTCGAAGCGCTTGCCCTTCTCGGCCCTGTCGGGCACCTGTTCCACCGGGGCGATCTCGCCGATCGCAGGTGTCATGATCAGGCTCGAACTGTTCGCGAGGATCGCATCGGGGGCGATCGCTGCGAGGCGCTCGAGATTGATCTCCCAGAACGGGCCGATATCCGCGACGCTTTCCGGCAACGTAACCGGCATGCGTTGCCGGAAGTATTGCGTATCCGAAACGGCAACCGGCGTCGCGCCGAGCGCCACCAGCGCTTCCGCCGCCGCCCAGTCGATTGCCGCGATGCGTCTGGGACGGCTGCTGGCCGCCGCCCGGAAGGGGGCGGCGACGGCAGCAAGCGCGAACGGTGTTGCGGCGAGAAGGCGACGACGGGTGAGCATATCGGTTCGCGTCCTAGAAGCCGATCTTCAACCGGCCGATGACGCTGCGCCGGTCGCCTTCGTAGCAGGAGTAGGCGGGGTTGCAGGTCGTGTAGTACTTCTTGTCGAAGACGTTGGTGGCGTTGAGGGAGAGGGTCGCGTTTTCGGTCACCTTGTAGCTTGCGCCAAGGTCGAAGACCGTACGTCCACCGACTTCAAGCGTGTTGGTGTTGTTGCCGAAGCTCGATCCGACGAAACGCGCACCGCCGCCGAGGGAAAGCCCCTCCAGCGTCCCGCCCGTGACCGTGTAGTTGAGCCAGGCGGATGCCTGATGCTCGGGCACAAGCGCCGGCCGGTTGCCGATATTGCCGCTGTTGTCCTTGGTGATTTCCGCATCGGTCCAGGTGTAGGAACCGGTGAAATCCCAGCCGCTGCCGAGGCTGAACTTGCCTTCGAGCTCAAGACCGCGCGACTGCACTTCGCCGGTCGCAACGCTGAACCCGGTGTTGCCGGGCCGTGTGTCCGGGGTCAGGACGTTGGATTTCACGATGTCGAAATAGGCGAGCGTGAATAGGCCGTCGAACGAGGTCGGCTCGTATTTGACGCCCGCTTCCCATTGCCGGCCTTCAGAGGGATCAAAGGTGTCGCCGTCAGCCGACACGCCCGAGTTCGGCACGAAGGATTGCGAGAAGCTGACATAGGGAGCCACGCCCCAATCGGTCAGATAGGTGAGGCCGGCCCGCCCCGAGAAATGCCCGACGTCGATTTCCGTCTTGGTCCCGCGCAGCCGGTTGGTGTTGTCGAGATCCAGCCAGTCGTAGCGCCCTCCGAGGGTGGCGATCAGGCTGTCGGTCAAGCTGATCTGGTCCTGCGCGTAGATGCCGATCTGCTGGTAGCGCTCCTTGTAGCTTTGAAGCGGCGTCCCAGGCGGGGTGACGGGCAGGCCATAAACCGGATTGAACGGGTTCAAGGACGGCGCAGGCCCGGTATAGTGCCGCACGTCGGATCGCGACCAGGCGTAGTCGAGACCGAGCAGCAGGTCATGGGCGATCGAACCCGTGTCGAATTCCGCCTGCGCCTGGTTGTCGATCGCCAGACCATCGAAGCTCTCGTCGAAACGGCGCGCCACCCGGCCGAGGCCGGCCGGGCCCGAGCCGGAGATCAGGAGGTTGTCGAGCAGGAAGTTGACGTGGCCGTAGCGCACGTTCTGCCGCACCGTCCAGGTCTCGTTCAGCCGGTGCTCGAATTCGTAGCCGATCGTCTTCTGGATCTGCTCGCTTCTGTTGAAGCTCGGATCGCCGATGAGCACGCCCGTCGGGGTAAAGCTGATCGCGCTGCCGCCGCTCTTGTCCTGGAGCAGATCGCCGCTGATCGTCAGCGACGTCTCGGCATCGGGCGCGAAGGTCAGCGAAGGCGCCAGCAACAGGCGATCGTCGCCGATATCGGCGCCGTTGCCATAGGTAAATTGCGTGTCGCTGTTGCGGGCCACGCCGATCACCCGGTAGAGCAGCGCCGGATCCTCGCCAATCGGCCCCGACAGGTCGAAGGCGCCCTGCATGCGGCTGAAGCTGCCGTATTCGACCTCAACCTCGTTGCGGCGGTCCGTGGTCGGCTTCTTCGAGACGCGGTTGACGATGCCGCCTGCGTCGCTCTGCCCATAGAGCGAAGAGGAAGGGCCGCGCAGGACCTCGACGGTTTCAAGCTGGTAGGGGTCCGTGCGGAAGAAGGTGTAGCCGCTCGAAAGCTGGCGCAGGCCGTCCCTGTAGGAACTGGTCGACTGGGCGTTGAAGCCGCGCATCATGATCCAGTCGTAACCCTTCGGATCCGGTCCGTAGGTCTCGATCGTCACGCCCGGAACGTAGCGGAGAATTTCAGTGACGGATTGTGCGTTCTGAGCTTCGATCTGCTTGCGGCCGACCACGGAGATCGACTGTGGGATCTCGATCAACGGCGCGTCGGTCTTGGTTCCCGTGCTGCTATCGGCAACGACATAGCTGTTTTCGCTGGCCTCGCCGGTTGCAACGATTGCCTGCAGCTTGGTTGCGCCATTGGCGTCGACTTCCGCGCTTGCGGGGGCTGCCGGATCGGAGATCGTTACCGATTTCGGGCCAGTGAAACGATAGGTGAGCCCGGTGCCGGCGAGAATCCGGGCGAGTGCCGCGTCCGCGGACAGGGCGCCATTTGCGCCACTCGACGTTCTGCCCTTGGTGATCGCTGCGCTGTAGAGAACCTGGACACCGCTGGTCGCGCCGAAGCGCGAAAGTGCAGTATCCAGGGACCCGCTGGCGATGGCGTAGGACTGGTTCGGTTGCTGCGCTGCTGCCGGCGTGCCGGCCACCACGCCTGCCAGCGCCAGGAATGCCGTCGTCGCCAGCATCCTCTTGATTGCAGCCTTCGCCGTGCGCTGCGGCCGATTTCCGTTCATCATGTCCCCGAACCCTGTCTCAGATCGGCATGCCAATCGCGTGCCTTCGATGACAAGAACGACTCCGCGTCGCGGGACCGAAATGATTTTCCGGATTTTTTTGAGCGCGGCTGCAGCGCTGAGGTTCAGTAGAGGAGCACGACCCCGCCGCCGACCCGGCTGGCGGAGAGCTGCAGTGACGCTTCCAGATGGGCGATGATCTCATCCGGCCGATCAAGGTGAAAGACGCCGGAGACCCGGCGTGCGCCGAGACGGTTGCTGGCAATGACGACACGCCCCTTGCGGTGGCGATTGATGTCGAGCACGACGTCGTCGAGCGACCGGTCGCGGAAGACGAGAAGCCCGCGCCTCCAGGCCGCCATCTCGTCGGGGCTGCCGGGGGAGATGGCGCCGAGGCCTTGCCCCGAGTAAAGAATGCTGTCGCCGGCCGAGAGCCGGGCCTCGCTGACACACTCCACCTGAACAGTGCCTTCAAGACATTCCACTTCGACGTCGCCGGCACCGTGGCGAACCGCGAAGGTGGTTCCGCGCCCAACCGTCCGCCCCTGCGCCGCCTCGACTGCGAAGGGGCGGGACGGGTCGTGTGCGACCGCAAAAAGGGCCGCGCCTTCGTGCAGGGTCACCGACCGGGCATTGGCTGAAAACGTGACGGAAAGGCTCGATCCTCCGTCTAGATCGACCGTGGACCCATCGTCGAGCGTGACCTGCCGCTGCTGCCCCCTTGCGGTGGCATAGTCGGCGAAGGCAGCGTTGAGCGATGGAAGCAGGCCAAGATAGGAGGCGAACGAGGCCCCTGCGGCCAGCGAAGCACCAGCGGCCGCGCCACCGAGAAAGCGGCGACGGGAAAGCATGGGGCGCGATCGGGCCGCGCCGGCCTTAAGCGCCGGGCCGGTGATCTTCCAAAGGCGCACGGCCTCGCGATAGGCGTCCTCATGGGCCGGCCCCTCGGCTCGCCATTCCGCCAGGCGCGCGGCATCGTCCTCGGTCGCGGTGCCGGACGTGATGCGAACGACCCACGCGATTGCCTCGCGCTTCAGTCTTTCCGCTTCTTGCGAATCCTCAATATACATGGATCAGGGTTCCGGTGACGCCGACGTATAGGACAATAAACGATTGGTGACGTCCGAGGCCGAAATTCACCGTCTATTTTTGTCGGTAGCCGGGCCGATTTCGCTCAACCTGCGGGAGCAGTATTCGATTGCCGCGCGAATTTCCAGTTCCACCGTGCGCGTGGAAACACCATGTGCTTCGGCGATTTCGCGATGCGGCTTTTCCTCGACGCGGGCAGCAATCAGAATTACCCGGCGGCGTTCCGGCAGTTCCGCAAGGATCTCGGTCAGGCGCAGAAGCTCGCTTCGGGCGTTGAGCGCCTGCTCGGGCCCCGGCTTCTCGTCGGGCAGCGCCAGCAGATCCTCGATTTCCAGCGAGGTCAGTCGCCGCCGTGTGGATGCGCGGCTGTGGTCGATGGCGAGATTGCGCACGATGCGGCGCAGATAGGGAACGGGTGCTTTCAACGCGGCGGCGCCGTTGCGCGAAAAGCGGATCCAGGCTTCCTGGGCCAGGTCTTCGCCGTCCTCCGCCGAACCGGCGCGCGACGACAGATAGCGTGAAAGGCCCGCACGCTCGCGCATGAAGATCAAAGCCAGCTTGTCGTCACGGCTTTTCATCGGATTGAAGTCGCCCCTGCCATCCCCGCACCGGTGCCGGCGCGGGGAATGGGATAGCCGGCCACAGACCGGAGTGCAATAGTGGAGTTTAAATCTCATGTTATAGACGTGTGCGGCGACAGGGATTGCGGCCCGCGGCTATCTGACGTAAATATTGCCCGTCGCGAAAAGCGACCGCTTCCCTTGATCCGCTCAGTGGCGGAGTAAACAGGTGGACGAATTGGCGTCCAGGCGGTCGAGTACATGCCATCCCCGCCTATTTCGGCGCGGATCGGCCAGCGTCTCCCAGAACCAGATATCTGACATTTCGTCAGCCCCTGCTCGCGAGCCATTGGCGCCTGGCGGTGCCGCACGCTCGCGTCTACCGGAGCGTGCCATGACCACACCCCTTACCATGAAGAAACCACTTATCGTCATTTTTGCTGCCATTGTCCTCGATGCCGTCGGCATCGGGCTGATCTTCCCCATTCTGCCGTCGCTGCTGAAGGAGGTCACGCAGACCGACGACGTCGCGCCTCTCATCGGCACCATGACAGCCCTCTATGCAGTGATGCAGTTCGTGTTTGCACCGGTGCTCGGTGCACTCAGCGACCGCATCGGCCGCCGGCCTGTCTTGCTACTTTCCCTTGGGGGAGCCGCCGTCAACTACCTGTTTCTGGCTTTCGCCTCCAACCTCTGGATGCTTTTCGCAGGTCGCGCGATCGCCGGCCTGACGAGCGCCAACCTGGCGGTGGCCACGGCCTATATCACCGACATCTCGCCGGAAGACAAACGCGCCCGCCGCTTCGGCCTGTTCAATGCCATGTTCGGAATCGGCTTTATCGTCGGCCCGGTGCTGGGCGGCATCCTCGGCGACCATGGCTTGCGGCTGCCCTTCATTGCAGCCGCCGTTCTCAACGCCTGCAATCTGGTGCTGGCGCTCTTCGTCCTGCCGGAATCGCGAATTCCCAGCCGGGAGAGGATCGATCTGGCCGCGCTCAATCCGCTGCGTCCGCTCGGCTGGGCTTTCTCCACAAAAGGCCTGATGCCGATCGTCGTTCTGTTCATCGCCTTGAGCGCGACAGGCGAGGCCTACAGCACCTGCTGGGCCCTGTGGGGCAGCGATGCCTTTCACTGGAACGGGTTGTGGATCGGCCTTTCGCTTGGCGCCTTCGGGGTCTGCCAGGCCCTCGCCCAGGCTTTCCTCCCCGGCCCGGCGGTGAAACGGCTCGGCGAACGCGCGACGATCCTGACAGGCGTTGCCGGCGCATGCGTCGGCTTGCTCGTCATGGCATTTGCGACGGAAGGCTGGATGATCTTCGCCGTCATGCCGATCTTCGTGCTCGGCGGCATCGGCGCGCCGGCCCTGCAGTCCCTTGCGACCCGCCAGGTCGATGAGACCCAGCAAGGCCAGTTTCAGGGCGTGCTGGCGTCGGCGGTGAGCCTGGCGTCGATCGCCAGCCCGCTCGCTTTCTCAAGCTTCTATTTCGTCTTCCGGCAGGAATGGCCAGGCGCCATCTGGCTGTCGGTCGTCGCCCTCTATCTGGTGGCCGTACCGCTCGTTCTGTCGCTACGATTTGGGCGACCCGCCGAGGGCTAGGCCGGCATCAGGCCGCTGGTCGCGCGCTACCGGCGGCCGCCTGCAGCCAGCCCGAAAGGTCCTGCTTCAGAAGCGCGCCGAGTCTTTCGGTTTCCGGCGCGTAGAATTCGACCAGCCGGTTGCGCAGGTCCGTCGGCAGCGGCACATAGTCGAGTTCGCGGGCGACCATCGAGCGCAGGCCCTTCACGATGGGATTGCTGCGGAACGGTGCCGCGATCGGCTTTAGCGGCTGAAGAAGTCGGCGCAGCTTCGGCGGCACGACAGGCACAGTTTTGTCCTTGACCTTGTTGACGACCGGGTGCAGCGGCGCGGACAGCCGCAGAAAGTCTCTCACCGCGTCGAGATGCGCCTGCGGGTTCTGGCGCATATGCTCGTAAAGCAGAACCTGCAGGTTTTCGGCCGGAAACAGATCGAGATAGGCTTCCAGCTGGCGGCAATAGAGACCGCCGACCAGGAAACGCCCGCCCTTTGCCTGGCGTGGATCGAGATACCGGGTGATGTCGGTGCCGACTTCCCCACGGCGATAGAGCATGCAGTAGTCGGAATAGGCGCGGTCGACGGGATTGCGCAGTTGCGCAATCAGCCGCGCCCGCGGCAGCGCCTTCTTGATGCGGGCCGCCGCTTCCGGTTCGTCGAGGTAGGAATTGGATTTCTCGCCGACGATGGTCTGCTCAGGCTTGGCCTCGAATTGCTCCAGATACCAGGCGTCGCCCTTGTCGAAGTTTCGGCTGAAGAAGTGCAGCTCGGGGTCCGGCATGTAGACGGAAGGGTTCTGCTGCAGCGACTGCTGTAGCCAGGTGGTCGCGCTCTTGGCAGCGCCGATGATCAGGAAATCGATATCCGAGAGCTGCATGTCGTTCTCTTTCTTTCCGCTGTCGGTGGGCTCAGTGGGCGGCGTGCGCCGAGATGTCGGAGGGCCGTTTTCCGAGAATTCGCTGATAAATGCTGACGATGCCGTCGACATGGGGCTTGATGCCATAGGCAGCGAGCGTCGAGGTGCGCGCCGTTTCGCTGATGCGTTGCCACTCGCCTCTGTCTTTCAGCAGGCGCTCCATCGGGGCGACGAAAGCCTCTGGGTTTTCCGGCTCGACGAGAAAACCGGTGACGTCGTTTTCGATCGCCTCCGGGTTCCCGCCGTGGTTGGTGGCGACGACCGGGGTGCCATACATCATGGCCTCGATGAGCGTTCTGCCGAACGGCTCGCTCATGGCAGGCACGAGGAGGATGTCGACGGCGCACATGTAGGGCGCGACCGGATGACGAAATCCCATGAGGTGGATCTTGTCGGCGATCCCGAGCGCGCGCGCGCGTTCCGCGGTCTCAAGGTCGAGCCGCGGCCCTGCCTGTTCGGGCGTGCCGAAAAGCAGGCCGGCAATCGGGAAATCCGGATTGCTGCGGTGAAAGGCGTGAACAGCTTCGACGAAGCGGAGAGGGCGCTTGCGCTCGTTGAGAAGCCCGAAATAGCCGACGAACCGCGTTTGCTCCGGCAGGCCGAGCTCGCGCACCAGCGCCAGCCTGCTTTCCTCCCGGTCGGGGATCTGGTCCGGATGCCGGAAGGGGCTGTGCAGCACCGAGATACGCCCTGCGAGCGGCAGCAACGGCTTGGCCGGCTGCGCAAATCGCGAGACCGTCACCACGTGCTTGGCAAGAAGCGGTGCAAGCATGTTGACGGCCCGGGCGCGGGGGTCGCCGCGGTGGTGCCACAGGAGTTTCGCGCCGGCCAGGTAGGTTGGAAGCGCCCAGGTCGTATGGATCGCGCCGTCGTTGGTGTGCACGATGTCGATGTTGTGTCGTCTGAGGAGCTTGATGATCTTCACCATCGAGACCGGATAGCGCAGTGCCGAGAAGGATTGCTGCGCGAGCGGCCGATCCCGTTGCGGCGAGAGGATGTCGATGTCCTCGATCGTGACGTAGTCGATCTTGTTCTCGTCCAGATATCTGGAGAGCGCCTTGCGCGGATGATGCACGAAGACGATGGGATTGATCCGTTCCCTGTCGAACGACGATATGAGGTTGAGCGCGGAAATATGGCTCCCCCCGATGTCATCACCCGAAAATGGAAATCCGACGGTAATTGCTTTTTGAGACACGAAACGAGGTCCCGAAAGTAAACTAAATATGGCGAAACTATAGCACCGTCTTATTGCTACTTCGAGAGGCCAAAAGCGAGAGTTATATACCCATTTCGGGTGATGCAAATAAATCGAATTGACGAACTATAACAAAAGTGGAAAGCTTCGCCCCGAATTGCGCGAAAAATATTCTTTTGATTGACGATATAGGGCGGGATGAATTGCCCGGCACAAGCGTTTTCAAGCTTCTGGAGCGGGGCCTCGCCAAAAGGCTTTGGGAGTAAATTATATGCCGATTGAGATTTTCATGCCGCGCACATCACCACGTGCGCCGCGGCCGGCCGGTCATTCCGGTTCTCGGCCTATCCATCAACAGACACGGCGCGCAAAGGCTTTTCAGCATGGCGCGTGCACGCTTGCCCTGCTTTCCGCCTTCTGTGGTGTCGCGGCTTCGGCCGCCGAGCCGCAGATGGTTGCGTTTCCCGGTGCCGAAGGGCACGGGAAGATGGCGCAGGGCGGTCGCGGCGGCCGCATCATCCAGGTAACGAGCCTTGAGGATTCCGGTCCCGGTACGCTGCGCGAATGCATCGAGGCGACCGGGGCCCGAAATTGCGTGTTTCGCGTTTCCGGGATCATCCGGCTCAAATCCTCGCTCGTGATCGGCGAGGATAACAACTCGGTCTCGATCCTCGGACAGACGGCGCCGGGCGGCGGCATTTTGTTGACCATCGACCAGACGAATGACGAGCTGAGGCATACCCCGTTGGTTGCCAAGCAGACGCACGACGTGATCGTCCGGCATCTGCGTATTCGGCCGCGGCTGCCGAACTCCGTCAAGAACGTTCATGCGGCGGTGATCGAAAACAGCCAGCGCGTCTATTTCGACCATACGTCGATGTCCTGGGCGACCGACGAGAACGTCAGCACCTATTCCAACACGACGGACATCACCATCGCGAACTCGATCTTTGCCGAGGGGCTGAACAAGCACAGCAAGTGCACCCTGCTCGGCGCCGACCCCAGAGTTCCGCAGAACATTACCTTCTGGCGAAACGCCTGCATTTCCAACAACGACCGGAACCCCGACAACAACCACTACGGAAAATCTTGCATCGAGATCATCAACAACGTGTTCTTCAATGCACGGTCCGAATGGGGCGAGGTGTTCTCGCAGTATCCGGGCGGCACGCCGATTTCCTATGTCGGCAACTACTTCAAGGCAGGTCCGAGCACGGTGGAGAAGACCTATGCCATCAAATGGCAGAATGTCGAAAGCGCCGCCCAGCCGCAGATCTACGAGAGCGGCAACGAGTTGTGGGCGCCGCCCTCCAAGTCGCTTCAGCTGCTTTCGCCCGGAACGGACCAATTCGTGGTGAACCGTCCGCCTTGCCCCTTGGCGGTTGATACGCTCCTTGCCGCCGGTGAGGCATATGAAGAGGTTCGCGGCCAGTCCGGCGCGTTTCCCCGTGATGATCTGGACGTCGCCTGGATCAAGGATATGGGCGCGAAAGGCGAGAGGGGAGCCGGGCGCATGGTGGTTGCGCCGGGCGAGATCCCGGCGATCGAGGAGGCGCACGCCTATGCGGACGAGGACGGTGATGGCATGGCCGACAGCGTGGAGGAAAAGTTTGGCGGCGTCGTCGGTGTGAACGACGCCTGGGAGCCTGCCTCGACCGGTGGGGGCACGCGCTTCGATCAATTCATGGAATGGCTGTCGCAGGAGCGGATTGCCGGTCGCTACCCGAACTAACGGGTGGCCTACGGTCTCTTTTCTGCGGCGGCCCGCAATTGTCGGAAGTGCCCGAGAATGTCCGTCGCAACCATGAGGTCAAATCGTTCCCTTGGTTCGGCGGCAAGCAACTATTGCTCTTCCGGATGCGGTATAATATAGTTTTCTAAATTTGAATGTTATTTCTGTGTCAGTATTTTACCTGCGTGGCATTGCCTCTTGCCGCGCGGAGTCTGTGCGAGCGTGCCTTTAGTTCTTTGACGTCAGGTATTTCTATCAAATTTATATGTTAGGGCTCTCATGCTGACCATCGATCGCAAAGTCGAAGCGCCTCCAGGGCGAGGCCAAATGCCTGCGGTTCAGTATCGGGAGGCGCGCCTTGCGCCGCGCGGATATGGCATCCGCGATCTGTTCGAGCTTTTCCGTCGGTATCGCGTGGTCTTCTTCTCGCTGCTGGGATTTGCGTTGCTCGCGACGTTGCTGACGGCCGCCTTGCTGCCGCGCTCCTATACGGCAGCTTCGGCCATCGTCTTTGACCGCAACGACGTTCGCCCCTATGAGGCGCAGGTCGAGTTGCGCAAGCTCGAACGCGACCGGTCGGTGATGGAAACCGAGCTGGACGTGATCCGCTCGCGCGTCTTCGTCGGCGTCGTCGTCGATGCTCTCAACCTGGTCAACGACCCCGATTTCAACACCTACCTGCCGGAGACCCGCAGCGAGCACGAGACGTTCCTGCAGTCGTTCTTCGCCAACATCTCCGAGTTCATTTTCGGCGCGCCGGAAGAGAGCACCCAGAAGGAGCGGCTGATCTCCGAAAACGTGCAGCGCAACCGCGCGATTTCGACGCTGCTGAACTCCTATGTCGTCACCCGTACCGGGGAAAGCCTCGCGCTGACGATACGCGTGGTGCAATCGAACCCCTTGAAGGCGGCCACCATCGCTGACGCGCTCGCCGAGCAATATCTCTCCTGGACGGCGAAAAAGACCGAAGAGGCCACGAACAACACGGTTGCGTATCTGCGCGGCGAGATGGCCAACAGCGCCACGAGAATTGCCGGCATGGAGCGCGATATCGCTGCCTTTGCCCGTGACAGCGACCTGACCTTCGATCCGCAGGACGACGTCCTGAGAGCCCGTATGCTGCAGCTCAACGAGCAATATGTCACCTTGCGCGTCGAAGAGGCGGGCGCGGTTGCGAAATACAACGAGGCCAAGCAGCTGGTGTCTGCCGACGGCAAGGAGCTGGCCGGCAGTGCGCTGACTTCGACGCAGCTTGACCAGTTGCGTGGTGAAGAGGCGCGGCTCGAGCGCACGCGCGCGCAACTCGGCGCCAAGTTCGGCAAGAACCATCCGCTCGTCCTCGACGCCACGAACGAGCTTGAGTCCGTACGCTCCATGATCGGCAACGAGGCCCAGCGCCTCGTGCAGGAGCTGGCCAACAACGCCAAGGTCGCAACTGTGCGCGCCGAAAAATTCCAGGCGGAACTGAGCGCGCTGCAGGACAAGGTCCAGGGCCGCAACCTCGCCGAAATCCGTCGGCGTGAACTTGCCCGTGACCTTCAGTCGGAACAGGCTGTCTACGATCAGATCGTGCTCAGGCTCGGTGCGCTCAATCCTGAAAGAGGCGAGTACAAGCCGACCGCCCGGATCGCGTCCTATGCGGAAGTGCCGACGAAGCCGACATTCCCGAACAATACGCTGGTGATCGTCGCCGGCAGCATCGGGGCCGTCCTGCTCGCAGTCGTCGGGGTCATCATTTCGGACTCGCTGGAAAGCAGGCTTTACCTGCCGCGCGACGCCGAGCAACTGCTCAACCGTCCGAACCTTGCAAGCGTCCCCGACATGCGCAAGCGCTTGCGGAATTCGTCGGCCTTTTATCACTACATGCTGAACAATCCGGAGTCGCCGGCGGCCACCGCCATGCGCACTTTGTGCATGGCCTGGCTCACGATCGACCATGAGGCGGGCGGCAAGGTGGTGATGTTGTGTTCGCCGGCACTTGGCGACGGCAAGACCACGGTCGCGCTCGGCATGGCGACAATGGCAAAGGTCGACGGGCTGCGCCCGATCGTCATCGACCTCGACATGTCGGCGCAGAGCGCGCCGAACATTGCCGGTGCCAACACCAAGGATACCGCGATCACGGCGCCGCTCGAAGGCAAGGTCGATATCAAGAGCCGGATCGCAACGTCGCCTGCCTATCCCCACCTTGAGTTCATTTCGGTGCGTCCGGGCCTGATGAACCTCGACGTGCTCTGCGCCGAACTGCGCGACAGCTACGATCTCATCATCGTCGACGCACCCGCCGTCGAGGAAAACGAGGGCGTGATCTGGCTCGCATCGCACGTCGATTCAGTCATTCTGGTCTGCCGCTCGGGCGGCACGACGGATCGCCAGCTCGCCAATGTTCAGCAACGGCTGTCGCTGAACCACGCGGTTATTCTCGGCAGCGTCATGAACTACTGCGACCGTTCGGAGTAGGCGCGCCGCGGTCAAAGCCGGTCGGGAATGGGCGCTCGCAACTGGCGGGCGCCGGTCGACAAAGTTGGCGCAGCCGGGCCGCTGATCCCCATCGTCAAATAGAGAAAGCGTTGATGCTCGACAGCCGCGTCAGTTGCGCGCCGTTCGAGCACGCGATCGGCCTGGCTTCATGCCGTAGCCGCATTCGATCTGCACTGACGGCGGCGCTACCGCCTGCGTCGGGGTGAGGCATCCACCTTGGCAAGGCTCATATTCCCTCGGCTCGGCACAATTCGTCTGCAGTCTGCTCGATACATACTCGCGTCGATAGACGGCCGGGCCGAAGCCGCGGCCGGCAACTGAAAGGCCGTGCCGAAGATCAGCGCTTGCTGTCCAGCTTGCGGCGATAGGCGATCGCCATCTGCACAAACCAGATGCCGGACATCACGATATGCGCAACGTTCGCGCCCACGGCGCCGACGCGCGGGATGAGGACGACTGCCGTGAAGAGGAAGAGGGCGCCCCCAAGAAGCGCGCTTTGCAGCAGGATCTTCTCGTGCCCCATGGCGAGCAGGGCCGAATAGAGCGTCCTGCCGCAAAGAAAGATGATGACGGCGACGAACTGCACCATGACGAGAGAGGCGGCTGCCTCGAAGCCCGGACCGGCCGTCACGCGCAGCACCCATTCGATGGTCAGGTGGGCGCCGATGAGGGCGCAGACGCCGAAGGCGAACAGCAGCCATCCGGTTTGGCTGACGGTCTTTCTGAACTCGTCGATCCCTTCGGTCGCCCAGACGCGCGAAAGATCCGGATAGAGCACGGCCTGGACCTGTTCTCCCGCCTGCTGTGCGATCTTCGCCACCCGCTTGGCGATATGGTAGAGGCCGGCCGATCCCGGGTCGGCGAGATAACCGACGAGAAGTGTATCGAATTCGAAGGCGCAGGCCTGGATGATCAGCGCCATGTTGGTCCACAGCGAGAAGCTCCAGAAACCGGGGAAGCGGGTTCGGATATCGCCGAGCGGCACCCACATGACGCCGGTCAGTCCCTGTTTGCGCAACTCGCGGAAAGCCCAGGCGGTCCTGTTCAGGCTGCTGCAGATCTGCGACGCCATCCACAGAAGCATGAACTCGAACAGCCCCCAGCCGAGATAGACGCCGGCAAGGCACAGGAGCGCCCTGAGGATGCTGGCGGCGACCTGGCCATAGGCGACAATCTTGAAGCGGCCATAAAGCCGCATCACCGCTGTCGGCATGCCGGTCACCTGGAAGGGCAGGACCGCGCAGTAGATCAGCACGAAGCGGCTCATCTCTTCGGAAATGCCGAAAAGCGGCCCGGCGAAAAGTACGATGAGGACAGCCAGCCCCCATCCCGCAAGCGCGGTGGCGAGATCGATCAGCAGCCCGAATTTGAACAATGCCTTCAGGTCGTCGGTCTCGCCGACCTGAAGGGCCTTCGCCCCGTACTTGATGAGCGGCTGCCAGGAGCGGAAGCTGACGAAGCGCTCGATGCCGCGCGTATAGGCAAAGGATAGGGCCAGGAGGCCATAGTCGGCAGGCCCGAGCGCACGCGCCGTCAGGGCAAAGCCGGCGAGGCCAATGAAGGCGCTGGCGAAGTTGCCGGTCAGCAGGTGTGCTATGTTCTTGAGCCGTCCGTGGAGGTCTGCCTCGGCTTGCCAGGCTAAACGATACTTTCTTGTCTTTTTTAGTAGTGATTCCAATAATATCACAAAATTACATCCTGCTTCGAGGTTGCAATTACGTCTGTTTCATGGAAGAATGCTAATATGTGTTCTAGTGTTCTCGCAGGGCGAGAAAAATTTGTTTCCCTGTTTCTGGGAAAATTTAATTACTTATCCATATGCAATTAAAAATTGTGCCGTGGAATCTATTTTTGAAGCATATCATAGTGACCTAAAGAAATTACAGAGGTCTCGTAAAATAAATTCATCCATTGTTGGAGTTTAATTTCCGCTTCTCTTGGTGCGGTTGAACCATCGTGAAGTTCGGATCTATTCATTAGAGGGAAGCATGAAGTTTCCGGCTCAAACAATCTTTCGCATCGTCAGCCATATCGCTTTCGTCGCGGCGGCGACGTTGTCGCTGACGGGTCCCCTCCACGCTGCCGGCGCATCGACCGCCAGTACGCCGAGCGCCACCGCATCGGGCGCTGCGACAACGACCGCCATGCCGACGATCCAGGCGGCGCCGGCCGCCTACCGGGTTTCGGTCGGGGACGTGCTGTCCTTCGACATTTTGGATGACGCCGAGCTGCCGACCTCCCTGACGATCGGCACCGATGGAGCGGCCGCCTTTCCGTTGATCGGCGCGTTCAAGATCGAGGGGCGAACCATTCCCGAGGCGGTCGACGCCTTGCGCAACGAATACCTTTCCCGCCAGTTGTTGACCGATCCGAAGCTGTCGCTTTCCATCGTAACGGTTCGCCCAGTGCTGATCCTTGGCGAGGTGCGGACGCCCGGCTCCTTCGCCTATTATCCGGGGCTGACGGTCGAGCAGGCGGTCGGCCTGGCCGGTGGACCGCAGACGGCGATGAGCAATCCGGCTGACCGCATCATCGCCCAGGCGAAGCTGCGCGGCACGATCGAGGAAACGGATGTAGAGATCGTGCGCGAGGCGGTCTACACCGCCCGGCTTTACGCACAATTGCGCGGTTCCGAGAAGGTCGACCTCAAGGATATTCCGGAAAGCGTCAAGATGTATGTCGATGAAGCTTCCGTCGGTCCCGTGGTCGCGATCGAGGAGAAGATCCTGAAGACGGACCTGCTGTCGACAAAGAACCAGATGGAGATCCTCAACCAGAGCATCATGCAGACGGAGGCGAGCCTGACGATCCTCGACAAGCTCAAGGAGCAGCAGGAGGAGGTCGTCGCGCTCAACGAACAGGTTGAGGCGAGGACGCTCGCGCTCAGGAAGCGGGAGCTGAATACGGAATCCGAGCTTTCACGGGTGAAGATGGCGACCTCGAGCGAAAAGTCGCGATTGCTGGAGCTCATCTCCGAGATCGGGCGCTCCAACCGCGAGCTCGCCAATCTCAAACTACAGCTCGAAACGTTGAAGGCAAACCGCGAGAAGGAGATTCTGACCTTGCTCCAGGAGCGCGAGGCCACCCTCAAGAAGCTCGAAACGCAGCGTCAGACAACCAAGGAGCAGATGGTCCTGATGGCTGCTGCGGAAGTCGACTCGAGCAAGCAGGAACAGGTATCGTTTCTCTACAAGATCGACCGGGAGACCGGTCGCGGCGAGACCAAGGGCAGGCAGAGTATCCAGGCGACAAGCCTTACTGCCGTGCTGCCGGGCGATGTCATTTTCGTATCGATCGCCGGCCTGTAGCGCCGGCATGTTCGCGGCTTCGGTCGTGCATAGAAGGAGAGTTGCGTGAGGGGTGAGTTCGCATGTGGGCTGACGTCGGGCTTGGGCGGCGGGGATGACCGCCCTTGTCGGGAAACGGTTCTGAGATCGGCGGCGACCGGCGTGTTGGGGGCGGCAAGATGAGCCTGATGGAAACGCTCGGACGCACTCTGGTCATCGCACCGCATCCCGACGACGAGGTTCTGGGCGCCGGCGGGACGATGGCGCGGCTGGCGGCGCAAGGAAACGACGTCTTCGTGGCGGTGGTGACGGAGGGAAAACCACCGGCCTATGACCGGGCCTCGGTCGAGGCCGTTCAGGCGGAAGCACATGAGGCGCACCGGATTCTCGGCGTCAAGGAAACGCGCTGGTTGGGTTTCCCCGCTGCAGCCCTCTCCGAAACCTCTCACTCGGCACTCAATGCCGCACTGTTCGAACTGGTGCGCTCCATCGCGCCGCAGACGCTGCTTGTCCCCTTCGTCGGCGACATGCATGTCGACCATCAATTGATCTTCCTGTCGTCGATGGTGGCGGCAAGGCCGCATCAGCCCGGTTATCCCAAGGTGATCCTGGCCTACGAGACGCTGTCGGAGACCAACTGGAACGCACCCTATCTGACGCCGGGCTTCGCGCCGAACGTGTTTGTCGACATCAGCGACCATATCGACCGAAAGCTTGCGGCGATGAAGGCGTTCAAGTCCCAGGTTCGGGCGGCGCCGCACGAGCGCAGCCTCGAGACCTTGAACGCGCTCGCCACATTGCGCGGCGCAACCGTACTCAAATCGGCCGCCGAGGCCTTCGTGATGGTGCGGCAGGTCATCTGAATTTCCGGAGTTTTCACTCGAGCGAGGGAGCAAGCTGTGGCGACGTGGCCGGTATATGACGAGGAACAGATTGCAGATGTTGCGGCGGTCTTGAGGTCGGGCAAGGTGAATGCCTGGACCGGGTCGCACGTCGCAGCCTTCGAGGAAGCCTACGCCCGCACCCTCGGGCGTAAACACGCCATCGCGCTTGCAAACGGCACGCTTGCGCTGGAGCTGGCGCTTTTCGCGCTCGGTCTGGAACCCGACGACGAGGTGATCGTGACTCCGCGCAGTTTCGTCGCCTCGGCGTCGTGCGTTTCGTTTTGCGGCGGCGTCCCGGTCTTTGCGGATGTCGACGAGAACAGCCAGAACATCAGCGCCGCAACGATTGCACCGAAGATCACCAGCCGGACAAAGGGCATCATCGCGGTCCACCTGGCCGGATTTCCCTGCGATATGCCGGAAATCATGGCCCTCGCCAGACAGAAGGGACTGTGGGTGATCGAGGATTGCGCCCAGGCCCATGGCGCGGAGATCGACGGCAAGCCGGTCGGAAGTTTCGGCGATATCGCTGCATTCTCCTTCTGCCAGGACAAGATCATCACCACCGGCGGCGAGGGTGGCCTGATCGCTCTTGACGACGAGGCGCTGTGGAAGAAGGCCTGGAGCCGCAAGGACCACGGCAAATCCTATGACGCGGCGTTCCTGCGAGAGCACCCGCCGGGTTTCCGTTGGCTGCATGAAACGATCGGCACGAACTGGCGAATGACGTCGCTTTCGGCGGTTCTCGGCTCGCGGCAGCTGGAGCGCCTTCCGGCATGGCACGCGACGAGGTCCCGCAACGCTGCGATCCTCGACGATGTCGCCCAAGAGCTTGCAGCGTTGCGCGTGCCGACATTGCCGAAGGGATATCGCCACGCTTACTACCGCTACTACGCTTTCGTTCGGCCGGAGGCGTTGAAGCCCGGACACGACCGCGACTGGATCGTGGCGGCGATGAACGCGGCGGGCGTGCCGTGCTTTACCGGAAGCTGCTCCGAGGTCTACCTCGAGAAGTGCTTCACCGATCTTGGGCTCTCGCCGGCCGAGCGGCTCCCGGTCGCACGACGGCTGGGTGAAACCAGCATCGCGCTTCTCGTCGATCCGGCGCAGAGCGAAGAGGCAATGACCAAGGCCGCCCGCTTTTTGCATGCCGTCGTCACCGAGGCGTCACTTCCCGCTCTGGGGCAGCACGCGCCGGTGCTTGAAATGGAAGCGCGGGCATAAAGCCGCCCTTTCGGATACGGCCGCGTCGCCGCGACGTGGCTGCCCGGCCGTATCCCGACCGGTGTATGGGAGTTGGAGATGAAGCGGTGCTTTGACATCGTCTTTGCGTTGATCGCAGGCCTCTTGAGCCTTCCCATCATGCTGGTGGTCGGGATTGCGGTCGCCATCTGGCTCGGCCGGCCGGTGTTGTTTTACCAGACCCGGGCGGGGCTCGACCGGCGCCCGTTTCGCATGATGAAGTTTCGATCGATGTCCGATGCGCGGGACGCTGACGGGCGCCTTCTCAGCGACGCCGAGCGCACGGGACGGTTCGGGCTTCTGCTTCGCCGAACGCGCCTCGACGAATTGCCCGAGTTCTGGAATATCCTGATCGGCGATATGAGCCTCATCGGCCCGCGGCCGATCCTCCCGGAGACGATCGACGCGCTGGGCGAGCGCGGGGTTCGTCGCTGCAGCGTCCGGCCGGGGCTCACCGGCTGGGCCCAGATCAGCGGCAATGCCATTCTTTCGAACGACGACAAGCTCGATCTCGATCTCTGGTACATAACCAACCGGTCAGCCTGGGTCGATCTGAAGATCATCGCTGAAACTGTTCTGGTGATGATCTTTGGGGATCGGATCAGCGAACGCCGGCTCAGCGCGGCACGCCAGAGCGTGCCTGAGCGATAAGATCTCTTTGCCGCAGTTCGGGTTGTGGCACCGGTTCGGGCTGGGCAAAAGTGTCCGGCGCCGGTTTTGCCGCGCGGGAGAACGCGATGTAGGCGCAGGCAAGGGCGACAGGCAGCACGAGCGGGAATGGCCAGAAGCGGCTATATGCGTGCGGCACTGCATTGGCGACCAGCAGCATCATCGAGACGTTGGCGAGGATGCAGCCCGCAAACGGTCGCCCGCCTGGAAGCCGCGCCACGGCCAGCGCCGGGCCGAAGGCCGAAAGCAGCATCACCAGAAGACCGAGCGCCGAGATCAGGCCGCCTTCCGTCCACAAAAGCAGGTAGAGATTGTGAACCGGCTGGTGAATGGCGCTCGCGATCCGGTACTGGTCCGCGCCGACGCCGAGCAGCAAGGTGCTGTCGGTCATGTTCATCGCCTCGTAGATCAGCTCGACGCGATGATCGAATGTCCCCGCCTGGCCGATGTCGCCGCTTTCGAGGGCGCCGAGCACGCGCTTCTGGAAGGCTGCCGGAAGATAGTCGCGGGCGGACGTAAAAACCGCGAGAACCATGCCGGCGAGCAGAACGACGTTGATCATCAGCCGCTTCCAGTTGACGCCGATGACGGCAAATGCGCTCATGCCGAAGACGAGGGCGATGAGGCCGGTGTTGGAGCCGGTCAGCAGGATTCCGTATATCAGGATCAGCAGGGCGAAAACCGCATAGATCCGGTTGATGCGCTTCGTCGTGATAAGCAGAAGCAGGATCGGGACGGCAAGCGCGATCACCGCCGCGCACTCGTTTTCGCGCTCCATCAGACCGCTGAAGCGGCCGTTGCCGCTGACGAAGTTCGTATTCGTGCGGCCGTCGATATGGATGAGATAGATGCCCTGGAAACACAGGACGAGGATCGAGAACACATAGGTCTTCGCGAGCAGCACGAGCTGATCGAGCGTACGACCGCTGAACAACAGCACTACGAAGAGATAGGCGTAGAGATACTGGGTAACGACCACGATGCCGCGCATCGGGTCCGGGCCTGCGATGCTGCTGACCAGCAGGCCGCAGACCAGCATCGTCAGCCCCAGCCACCACAAGCCGCTGCTGACGCGCCCGAACAGCTGAAAATCGATGTTGCGGTTGAGCAGCGCAAAGCAGAAGCAAAGCAAGGCAAGGAAATCGGCGACGGTGAAGTTGGTATCGCCGTAGCGAAAGTAGTTCATCGAGCAGAAGAAGACGGCGCCGACGAGCAGCAGGAACTCGATCTTTTTGGTGAGCACGATGCCTGGCGCATCGCGGCGCGCGGCTTCGCGACGAGGAGCCAGTCCGGCCGAAAGGGTATGGTTGAACATGTTCATGGCATGCCGTCACCTTCAACCGATACGAGGCTGCTCGCTTGAGCCTCGTTTTCAGGCACTCTAGCCTTTTTCCCTTTAGTCCGCTTCCTTTTCGCGAACCTCTGTTCCGCAATCACGCCCCCAGCCGATGAAGCCAGGATTGGCGAAGTCGCAATCATTTGCCTGGCGCCGCTTTCCGTAGCGGAACGGTTGCCCGTCAAGCGTCGTGACGCGTCCGCCGGCAGCGCGCAGCACGGCATCGCCGGCGGCCGTATCCCATTCCATGGTGCGCCCGAAACGGGGATAGACATCGGCCAGCCCCTCGGCGAGCAGGCAGAATTTGAGCGATGAGCCGATCGACGTGCAGTCGCGGATAGCATTGCGCTCCAGGAAGTCCGCGGTTTCGGCATCGCTGTGCGAACGGCTGGCAACCGCGGTCAGATTTTCCGGTCGTTCTCGACACCGTATTTCCGTGGTCTCCGTGACGGCAAAGTCGGCCGTCACCTGAAACTTCGTCGCCCGTCCGCCTTCGGCGACATAGCCGACCAGCCGGGCGGGCGCAAAGACGACGCCGGCGACCGGCTCTCCGTCGCTGATCAAGGCGATGTTGACGGTGAAATCGCTTCGTCGGTTGATGAATTCCTTCGTGCCGTCGAGCGGGTCAACGAGGAAGAAGCGCTGGCCCTCGATTTCGGGCACGGCGCCTGCCGCGACGGCTTCCTCGGCCACCACCGGGATATCGGGGAAGGTTCGAGCCAGAATGGCAAGGATGATCTCTTCGGCACACCGGTCCGCTTCGGTGACCGGCGAACAGTCGGCCTTCTCATCGACGGTGATATCACGCGCGTAGACGTCGAGAATGGCCTTGCCGGCCTCTATCGCTGCTGCCGTGAGCGTATCGATCATCATCACTCTCCGTGCTGCCGCAAGCGGCGTCGTCTTCACCGCGCCGGACTGGCGCCTATCGATTGTCGAGATAGGCCTCGATTTCGCCTGCAAGCGCCGTGACTTCGCGGCCCATGGTGTGCAGATGGATTTCCGGCGTCTCCGGGCGCTCGTAAGGCGAGCTGATGCCGGTGAAATTGCTGATCTCACCGGCGAGCGCCTTCTTGTAGAGCCCCTTGGGGTCGCGGCGTGCGCATTCCTCGATCGGGGTATCGACGAAAATCTCGATGAATTCGCCGGGGCCGAACAACTCGCGCGCCATGCGGCGCTCCGAGCGAAACGGCGAGATGAACGACACGAGCACGATCAGGCCCGCTTCGGTCATCAGTTTCGCGACTTCGGCCACGCGACGGATGTTCTCGACGCGGTCTTCTTCGGTGAAGCCGAGGTCGCGATTGAGGCCGTGGCGGACATTGTCGCCGTCGAGCAGGAACGTGTGCTTGCCCTGGGCGTGCAGCATTTTTTCGACGGTGTTGGCGATCGTCGATTTTCCCGAGCCGGAGAAGCCCGTGAACCACAGCACGCGCGGCGTCTGATGATTGAGGGCGGAACGGGCCTTCTTGTTGATGTCGAGGGCCTGCCAATGAACGTTGAGCGCGCGACGCAGCGGAAAGTCGATCATGCCGGCGCCGACGGTGGCGTTGGTGAAGCGGTCGATCAGCACGAAGTTTCCGGTGGTCCGGTTGTCCTTGTAGCTGTCGAAGACGATCGGCGCCTGGGTGGAGAGGTTGCAAACGCCGATCTCGTTCATGCGCAACGACTTTGCCGCTTCCTCGGCAAAGGTGTTCACGTCGATCTGGTGTTTGAGGCTGGTGATTGTCGCGCTGACGCTGTCGACTTCCGTGCGCAGGATGTAGCTGCGTCCGGGAAGCATCGCATCCGGGTGGAGCCAGATAACATGCGCCATGAACTGATCGGCGACATGCGGCCGATCTTCCGGCGGCACGAGCATGTTGCCGCGCGAGATATCAAGTTCGTCCTCCAGCACGAGCGTGACCGACTGGCCCTCGACCGCGCGCGCAAGCTTGCCGTCATAGGTGACGATTTCCTTGACCCTCGAGAGCTGGCCGGATTTTGCCACCGCGACCGGATCACCGACAGCAATGCTGCCCGATGCCACCTGGCCGGCAAAGCCGCGGAAGTCGAGATTTGGGCGAAGGACAAGCTGGACCGGGAAACGGAACTCCGCTTCGGCCGCCTCTTCCTCGATCGGCACCGTCTCGAGATGCTCCAGCAATGTCGGGCCGCCATACCAGGGCATGTTCGGCGAACGGCTCGTCATATTGTCGCCAAAGCGCGCCGAAATCGGGATCGGTGTGATCGTCGAGAAGCCGAGATTCTCCGCAAACGCCCTGTAGTCGGCGACGATCGTGTCGAAGACCCTGCGGTCAAAACCAACAAGGTCGATCTTGTTGACGGCAAGAACGACATGGCGCACCCCGAGCAGGGACGCGATGAAGGAGTGGCGCCGCGTCTGCCGAAGAATGCCCTTGCGGCTGTCGACGAGCACGACGGCAAGGGCCGCCGTCGACGCCGCCGTGACCATGTTGCGTGTGTATTCCTCGTGCCCCGGTGCGTCGGCCACGATGAACTTGCGGCGCGAGGTGGCAAAGAAGCGATAGGCAACGTCGATGGTGATGCCCTGTTCCCTTTCGGCCTCCAGGCCGTCGATCAGGAGTGCGAAATCGATGTCGCCGTGGTTTGCGCTGTTGCGTTTGGTCTCGCGCTTGAGTGCTGCGAGCTGGTCGTCGAAGAGCAGCTTGCTGTCATAAAGCAGGCGGCCGATCAGCGTCGACTTGCCGTCGTCGACCGAACCACAGGTCATGAAACGCAGAAGCGATTTCTTCTCCTGCTTGGCCAGATATTCGAGCACGCTGCCCGGTGTTGCGGGAATGCTGGCGGTCATCAGAAGTACCCCTCCCGCTTCTTCTTCTCCATAGATGCGGTTTCGTCCGCGTCGATCAGGCGGCCGTGCCTCTCCGACGTGCGGGCGGTCAGCATTTCGCGGACGATGTCCTGGAGTGTCGTGGCGTTGGATTCGATCGCGGCGGTGAGCGGGTAGCAGCCGAGCGTGCGAAACCGCACCACGCGCTGCTCGACCTTCTCGTCCGCATGGAGCGGCATGCGCTCGTCATCCACCATGATCAGCATGCCGTCCCGCTCGACGACCGGACGACGGGCGGCGAAGTAGAGCGGCACGATCGGGATGTTTTCCTTGAGGATGTATTGCCAGATGTCGAGTTCGGTCCAGTTGGACAGGGGAAAGACACGAATGGATTCCGATGGGCCGACACGTGTGTTGTAGCTCTTCCAGAGCTCGGGCCGTTGGTTCTTCGGATCCCAGGCGTGCTGAGCGTTGCGGAAGGAGAAGATGCGCTCCTTTGCCCGGCTCTTTTCCTCGTCCCGCCGTGCGCCCCCGAAGGCCGCATCGAAGCCGTATTTGTCGAGCGCCTGGCGCAGCGCGACCGTCTTCATCACATGCGTATGCACGTTGGAGCCGTGGGTGAAGGGGTTGATCTTCTGCTCGACGCCGTCGCGATTGATATGGACGAGGAGATCGATGCCGAGTTCGGCCGCAGTGCGGTCGCGAAACTCGATCATCTCGCGGAATTTCCAGGTGGTGTCGACATGCAGGAAGGGGAAGGGCGGCTTGCCGGGATAAAATGCTTTCATCGCCAGATGCAGCATGACGGAGGAGTCCTTGCCCACCGAATAGAGCATGACCGGCTTCGCGAAGGTCGCGGCGACCTCTCTGAAGATGTGGATCGCCTCGGCTTCCAGGCGCTGCAAATGAGTTAAGGACATCGGTGCGAATACTCCAAAACTTCAAAATAAAAATTCTAAAATCTCAAATTTATATCTTTTGTTTCAGTCGATGTGTTGTGTATTAAATAGACTCAAAACCGAACTGCACTTATTGTTTTAAGTGTTATTTCCAGTGGCTGTACTTGGCGCCTCTGAGCCGCGAAAGACCCAAAGTCGCGACGCCAGGTAGTTCCAGACAAAGACGATCGGGACGCTGATCACCTTGGCGACCGGTGCCGGGATTAGGAGGGCAAGGCCCGCGACGATCGCCGTCGATATCAAGAGACCCGTCAGGGTGGCGGCGACAAATTTCACCGCTTGCACGTGGCTATGGGCGGCGCGGAAGGTCCAGGCGCGATTGAGCATGTAGCTGACCGCGATGCCGCAGGAATAGGAAACGAGATTGGAGGGCGTTGGCGGAGCCCCCGCGAAATAGAACGTGTTGAACAACGCCATGTCGAGCAGGGTCGTCACGGCGCCGACCGCCGCGAACCGGGCAAGCGTTTCTCCGGCGCGCTGCCGGGACCTAGCGTCTTTTGTTGTCGGCAGCGACATCGCCGCGCCTCCAATCTGGCATCGCCGGCGTCGGTCGCCGGTGTTCGTCGTTGTTGATTGAAGCTTCGATGATCGGGGCGGGACGGTGCTTCGATTGCATGAAGATGCGGCCGACATACTCGCCCATGATGCCGAGGAAGATGGCGTTCAAGGTAATGGAGAGCAAAAGCAGCATTGTCGTCGTGGCAAAGCCGGCGGGCCAGTCCTGCCCGAACAGAAGCTTGCCGACGAGGTAGCCAAACAGAAGCAGCAGCGTGGCGGTGCCCATCACCAGGCTCGCCATCGAGGCGAGCCTCAGGGGCGTCAGCGAATGGTTGAGAATGCCATCGACGGCAAGCGACAGCATCGCCCTGAACGGAAACTTGCTTTCGCCGGCCACGCGCGCGTGACGGTCGTATTCGAAGCCGACCTGGGAAAACCCCATGGCGCTGATGAGGCCGCGCAGATAGGGAGACGTGTCGTCGACCTTGCGCAGTTCGTCGAGGATGCATCGGTCGACGAGCCTGAACTCGCCGGCGTTGAGCGGCAGATCATCCTCGCTGAGCGCATTGATGCACCAGTAGAAGGCGCGGCGAATATGGGTTGTCAGCCACCCGTCGGTGAGCGTTCGGCGAATGCCGTAGACCACCTGGTGTCCCTGTAGCCAGAGATCGATCATGCCGGGTATCAAGTGCGGCGGATCCTGCAGGTCACAGTCGATCTGCACCGAGCAATCGCCGGTCGCCGCCTTGTAGGCCACCAGCAGCGAGCGCTGGTAGCCGATGTTGCGGCTGAAGCGGATCACCCGAACGCTCGGATCCTCACTCGCAATCTCCGACAGGATCTCAAAGGTTCCGTCGGTGGAGTGATTGTCCGTGAAGATGATCTCGCGGTCGTATTCGGGCAGGCTGCGGAACATGTCGACGATCGCCTCATGGGCGCGCCGAACATTGGCCTCCTCGTTATAGGCCGGTACCAGGATCGAGATTTTCTGTCTCTTCTTCATCTCGTCGTCACCACCCTCAGACGGTCTTGCGCGATGCGTGGCCATCGGTCGAGGCCGGCGGCACGACGGCCCGGTGCCATGCGATGGTGCGGGCCAGCCCTTCCGCAAACGGTATGCGGGCGCTCCAGCCGAACAGATCCTTGGCGCGCCCCGGCGCTGCCCGGAAATCGCGGATGCCGCCTGTCGAGGTGGCCGAGCCGTATTCGATGAGGGCGGGGTCGGCGCCGGTTTGTTCGACGATCAGGCGTGCGACCTCGCGCATCGGCGGGGCGATGCCGGTTGCGACATTGACGAGCCGGGTGCTGACCGGCGCATCGGCAATCCGCAGCAGTGCTTCGACGACATCGTCGACATAGAGCAGGTCGCGCCGGTCGCTGGGATGGCGGACGAGGCAGCGCTGGCCGGCAAGGCAACGCTCGATGAAGGACGGGATCATGAATTCAGTCGATTGCCTCGGGCCAAAGACAAGCGCCAGCCGTGCGGTGATCACCGGAAAGGGCAGGCGTGTCTGCAGCCCGCCGATGAAATGGGTCGCGGCAGTCAGTTCGGCCCCATAGGCGTTTACCGGGATCTCGCGGCTGTCTTCTTCGTAAGGGGCGGGTGTCGCGCCATATTCGGCAAGCGATCCGGTTCGGATGATCTTTCGCGGTGGATGGCGCAGCGCGCTTGCCGCGCCGAGCAGGCCGAGCAATGCATTGAGGTGTTCGCGGATGCCGGCCTTGGCGTCGTTGAGTTCCGCCTCTTCCCGCCGGCGTGTACGGGCGGCAAGATGGAAGACGATCTCCGGCTCGACGTCCTGCAGGCAACGGCGCATGGCATCGTCGGACTGAAGGTCGAAATTGTGCCGGATGAACGCACCGTCGACGGCCTCGAGCCGGCTGTCTTCCGAGCCGGGCCGCACCACCACATGCACTTCATGGCGCGCGTCGAGGCAGGTTCGCGTCAGATGCGAACCAATGAAGCCAGCGGCACCGGTGATCAATATTCTCGACATGCGCCTCTTCTCATCTACGCGTGACCGCCGAGGACCGAAGATCCGTCTGACGCGCCTCCCCTTGGTCGGAGAGGCGCGTTTCGTGTTCGCTCAGAAGAACGAGGCCGGCTGATGATCCCGGCGCTTCGTGGCGCTGGAGCTCGCATACCGCTGGGCGAAATCACGGAAGGACTGGTGGATATGGTCCAGGTGCGCCTGCGTCAGGCCGTGGTGGCAGGCAAGCAGGATGCCGCCGCGCATCACGTCGTCGGCGACCGGATAGCCGCGCGGTTCGACCTTGCTGTGAACGCCACTCATCGCCGGCTGGCGCAGGATGTTTCCGGTAAATACCGGGCGGGTCTGGATGTCGCGCTGTTCCAGGAAGATCTGCATCTCCCGCCGGGTGAACGGCGCATCAGCGCGCACGGTCATCGGGTAGGCGAGCCATCCGGTTCGCGAAAGCGGCAATTGCTCCGGCAGGACGAACCAGTCCTCGTAGGTCTCGAAGAAGGCGCGCTGCTTGGCGAAGTTGCGCTCGCGTGCGTCGATGTTCTGCTGCAGCCGGTCGAGCTGGACCAGCCCGAACGCTGCGCCCATTTCGGACGGCTCGATATTGAAGCCCAGGACCTCGAACACGAACTTGGCGTCGTAGTCGAAGCCGTCGAGATCGATGTTGAACCGGTTCTCGATGGTCTCGGATTCGACAAAGAGCGAGGATGTGCGGCCCCAGGAACGATAGAGCATCGCCTTGCGCGCAAGTTCGTCGTCGTTGACGCAGACCATGCCGCCGTTGCCGGCCGCGGTGATGACATGCGAGCCGTAGAAGCTGGTCGTGCTGATATCGGACCGCGCGCCGGTGCTGGTGTCCCTGATCGTCGCGCCCAGCGTGTCGGCGCTGTCTTCGATCACCAGCAGTTTGTGCGCGTCGGCGATGGCGCGAATGCGATCCCAGTCAGGCAAATTCCCGATCAGCGATGGGATCATCACCGCTTTCGTTTTCCTGGTAATCATCCGCTCGATCGCGTCGACATCGATATTGTAGGTGCCTTCGACGACATCGACGAATGCCGGGATAAGACCGGCGCGCACGATCGGGGCGACCGTCGTCGCAAAGGTCAATGCGGGCGTGATGACCTCGGATCCCTTCGGAAGATCGGCGATTTCGATGGCGAGATGGTTCGCGGACGAACCGGAGTTCACCATGATGCCATGCCGTTTCGCAAAGAGCGTCGCGACACGTTCCTGCATCGACCTGACGGCCGCGCCCATCTGTGTCGATGAGCGCAGGACTGCCACAACGGCGTCGATCTCTTCCTGACCGTAAACGGACTGTCCGTAATTAACTCGCATCTTTCCAATCTCCGATGTCGCGCAATGGCAATGGTCTTGCTTCGTGTTCGACTTCCTGTTTCCAGGCGGCGGCGTATTGCTCGATCTGATGCTCCGAGAACGACCGGATGGTTCTCGGATCCTCCCGGTACCTGCGGTACCAGGCGACAGTCATGGCCACGGTGTCACGCAGGCGCAGCACCGGCTTCCAGCCGAGTTCCGTGCGGGCCTTGGTGCTGTCGAGGCGTAGGATGGTCGACTCCACCGGCGCGTTTACCTGCGGCTCGACGATGTATTTCGGTGGCGCGTCGCCCCATTGGCCGACGACCATGTCGGCAAGCGTTCCGACATTGACGGTCGCTTCCTGGTCGGGGCCGAAATTCCAGCCGCCGGCAAAGCGCGTTCTGCCGTGAAGCAGGTGCGCCGCCAGGATCATGTAACCGCGAAGCGGCTCGAAGACGTGCTGCCATGGCCGGATGCTCGCCGGATTGCGCAGCCGCGCGGGGCTGCCGCCTTCCACCGACCGGACCAGATCGGGCACGAGCCTGTCAGCGCCCCAGTCGCCGCCGCCGATGACGTTGCCGGCGCGCACGCTGACAAGTTGCGGCCCGTTGGGGTCATTGAAGAACGAGGATCGATAGGCGGCTGCGACGAGTTCGGCGCAGCCTTTCGACGAACTGTAGGGATCGCGCCCGCCCATCGGGTCGTTTTCCCGATAGCCCCAGACCCATTCGCGGTTCTCGTAGCACTTGTCGCTGGTGACGACGATCACGCCCTTCAGGGACTTCATGCGCCTTGCCGCATCGAGCACGATGGCGGTGCCGACGACATTGGTCGCATAGGTGTCGACCGGGCTCTCGAAAGAGGCCCGCACCACGGCCTGCGCGGCCATGTGAATGACGAGATCGAAATCCTGTCCGTCGATAGCCCGCGCCACGTCGGCGGCAGAGCGGATGTCGCCCTCGTGGCCGTCGATGACATCGCCGAGGCCGGTCGCCAGGAAGAAGGACGGTGTCGACGGTGGCAGCGACAGGCCGACCACCGATGCACCCAGTCGCCTCAGCCAGAGCGAGAGCCAGCCTCCCTTGAAACCGGTGTGTCCCGTGACCAGGATCTTTCGACCACGGAACGCCTCGGCAAGGTCGGCCTCGCTGGTGATCAAAGCCATGTCCTACATCCGTACGTGATGGGTGGACGGTGCGGCTGTCGCGGCGGCCAGGTGATCGCGTTCGAAGTGCAGCCACGGCGGATCTTCGCTTTCGCACAGGCCGTTCAGGTAATCGCGATCGCGCACCGTATCCATCGGATGCCAGAAGCCGTGATGCTTGTAGGCAAACAGTTGACCGTCCCTGGCGAGATTGGTCAGCGGCGACATTTCCAGCGGTTCGGAAAGGCTCGGGATGTAGTCGAGCACGCCAGGTTCAAAGACGAAGAAGCCGCCGTTGATCCAGGTTTCCTTCTTCTGCACCTTCTCGGTGAACTCGACGACCTGGTCGCCTTCGATCTCGAGGTTGCCGAAGCGGGCCGGAGGCTGAACGGCGGTAACCGTCGCAAGGCGCCCGTGCGAGCGGTGAAACGCCAGCAGCGCCTCGATGTCGATGTTTCCGACGCCGTCCGAATAGGTCACCATGAAGGGCTCGTTGTCGAGCCATTCGCGCAGGCGCAGGAGCCGGCCGCCGGTCATCGTCGACAGGCCGGTGTCCACGACAGAGACATTCCAGTCGAGCGGATGATTGGGGTGCAGCACCATCGAGCCGCTTCCGAGCGCGACGGTAAAGTCCGCGGTCGACAGATGGAAGTTATGGAAGAAGCTCTTGATCGACATGCATTTATAGCCGCCGGCCACGACGAAATCGCGGTGCCCCCAGTGGCTGTAAATATCCATGACGTGAAGAATGATGGGTTTGCCACCAATCTCAACCATCGGCTTAGGAATACGCGTGGTTTCCTCGGCCAGGCGCGAGCCAAGCCCTCCCGCAAAGAGAACGACTTTCATAGCGGTCTCCAAGAAGATATGTTTGGGATAGTGTTGACGTCTCAGGTTTTATTCATGAGCAATCGCGATCCAATGCGCGATTTGAGCGTTTTCAATAACTGATAAAAATGCACGTCAATAAAGGCAGGCGGTTACCTGCGTGCTACGGAATATGTCTGGATAAATCCCAGGGTTTCCGTTATGTTAAGTAACTAATATACAAGAAATACCTTATATTCTGCTGGGCCGCAAGCCTTTTTACGTGTCAGGTTTATCCCTGCACGCTTGTCGGGGTTGTCCCGCTAGGCCGTGCGCCACTGCGCATTACGATCCTGTGTGATCCATTTGAAGTCGTGTGCGACCGCATCGTTCCCGTCGCCAGCTTGTATTTTATACTTCGTCTATTTTTGTTCGGAGTTTTTACATGACCTATCCAGCAAGTGTTTCTTCGGAAAGACCGGGCTCCGTTGAAGGAAAGTCGGTCGGGATTTTCTATCAAGTTGCCGCAGCCCTGTTCTTCCTGTTCGTTTTTTATTTCCTGTTTCTTCGGATCATGAATTTCGAGATGCGCCGAGACGAGCAGCTGTACGTCCCGCCGGCCAGGCTCTTGAACGACCATGCGCTCTACGCCGATTTCTTCTACAATCATCCGCCCGCCTCCGCCTGGTACTTCTACGGCATCAGCAAGCTGACCGGGTCCAGCGACCTGCTCTTAAGCGGCCGCCTCGGGGTCTTCCTGGCCTGGATCCTTATGGCCGTCGCCGTCGGCGGCGTGGTGTATGTGTTGACGCGCTCGGCCTGGGCAACGGTCTGCGTCGGCATCCTGTCGCTAGTGAACGAGTTGTTCCTGACACAGACGGGTGTTGGCGCCACCAACAATTTCCTGCCGTGGCCGTTCGCCTTTCTCGGCCTCAGTCTCTTTCTTCTCGCCCTGCGTAACGAACAGCGCCGTTCGTTGATGGTGGCGTTCGCCGGATTTCTGCTGGCCTTGGCCGTGTGCTTCAAGCTGAGCGCCATCGCCTTCATCCCGGCCGTCGCCCTGGCCGCATTCCTTCTGCCGCGCTCGCTGGCGATGAAGGATCGTATCGTAAAGGTCGCGGCGCCGCTGCTCATCGGTGGACTTGTCGGCGGAGCGCCAATCCTTTTCTACCTCGTCAGGGATCCCCAACTCTTTCTGGCGCACGTGGTGCGCTACCATACCGGTCCGCATCCGCAATACTGGCGGCTGATGAGCGGCGACGGGGAGGGCGGGGCGATGTCGCTCGCCCAGAAACTGGTCATGGCGCAGGACATATGGCTTGCGCCGGCCGTGGCCGTTGCGCTTGCCGCGCTCATCGCCATCGCGTTCGTCGCCTTTGCCCGGCGCACGGACAATGCAGCAGCCGAACCAAGGCCGCGCATGGGGGAGGTGCTGGTCCTTGCCGGCGTGCTCTTCTGCAGCTTTGTGCTGAGCTTCGTTCCGACGCCCGGGTTCCCGCAATATTTTGCGCCGCCGCTCGTCTGCCTTCCTTTGGCGTTTGGGCTTTTGCTCGAGGCACTTGGGCCGCGCGCGCTGCCCATGGTGCGGCCGATCCTGCTGTCGGCCGTGCTTGTCGTCCTTGCGGTCAACGCGCCGCGCCTTGGCCAATACCTCGGCAAGGCGACCCATCCGCAGCAGTGGACGACGATGCGCGTGCATGAGGGAGGTGTGACGATTGCTGAGAGGATGCAGGCTGCCGGCATCACCGGCAAGGTTGCGACGCTCGCGCCCATCTATCCGCTGGAAGGCGGCCTCGATGTCTATGCCGAGCTGGCGACGGGGCCGTTTGCCTACCGCACCGCCGACATGACGAGCCCCGACCTGGCGAAGTACTACAAGATGACGTCACCATCGACGATCGGAGCGCTGTTCGAGAAAGACCCGCCGGCGGCGTTTCTGCTTGGTTTTGAAGACGAGCTGGAAAAGCCGATGCGCGCCTTTGCGGAAAGCCACGGCTACGTGCAGTCCGCCTCACTTGGCTTCAAGGACAGATATGGGATCCCGATCCTCTATCTGAAGCCAGCAACGTCGCCCGGATCGTGATCGGGCGAGGCGGCGTCGCCTTCCTGAGGCGGTGCCGCGTCAGGTCGATACGCGCGCTGCCGGGTAAAGCGCCTGGGCCTCATCAGGTGCCGCGATAACATCGTCCCATTGCTGAAGGACCGTCTGGATGGCGTAGCGCGCTGCAACCGCGCGCGCGCCCATGGCGCCGATCTGCTGCCGGAGCGTTGCGTCGGCCGCCAGGCGGGCTATGGCCTCTGCCAGCCGGCGCGTGTCCTCCTTGGGGACGAGCATGCCAACGGCCGGTGTGTCGATGATTTCCGACGGTCCCCAGGGGCAATCGAAGGCGATGCTGGCAAGGCCGGCGGACATCGCCTCAAGCAGCACGTTCGGGAACCCTTCGAAGCGCGAACTGAGGACGAAGATATCACCGGCGTTGATCCATTCGACCGGGGATTTCGTCGTGCCGGGCAGCCGAACGCGGTTCGAAAGGCCGAGGCGCCGGACCTGTTCCTCGAGCGCCGGCCGTTCCGGGCCCTCGCCGAAGATGGTCAGCGTCATGTTCGGCGCGCGCCCGGCGACATCGGCAAAGGCGTCTATCAGCAGATCGAAGCCCTTTTGCCTGTCCAGCCGGCCGACGGCCAGCACCCGGGTGCCGGTGCCTGATTGTCTGTCACGCACATGCTGAAGCGTGATCGGGTTGGGGATGATCACGGCCTTGGCTTTTAGGGCCGGCGGCAGCGAATTGGCCGCTTCCGTCGTCTGCATTACCAGCCGCTCCGCCAGGCGGGCCGCCAACGGCCGCGCCAATCGCCAAAGCCCGTTCATGTCTTGCGTGTTGAAGTTGTTTCGTTCGGAAAGGACGAGCCGCAGGCCGAGGCCGCGGCTGGCAAGCACGACCATGATGTTGACCTTCGTCAGAAAGGAGATGACGAGGTCGGGCGACAGGGCGCGCAGGCGCGCGCGCAATCGGGCGATACGCTCGGCCGTCCTGAACACAGGCACCGACGAGCCGCCGCCGAGCGCTTCGACGCGGACGGAGCGGTCGTAGGCGAAGTAGGTCTCAGGGGTTTCCGCATTGAGCGCGAGCACGTGCACGTCGTCACCGCGGGCCGAGCGATGGCGCGCGAGGATGTTGACGACCTTTTCTGCGCCGCCGGCACCAAGCCCCGAAAGCACAAACACAATTTGCAATGGCGGCTCCTGTCTCGATTGGGGCAAGCGGACAATCCCGCCTGCGCCCGACCCGACCGCGGCCTAGACGGCGCTCATCCAGCCGTGGGTCAAGGCGAAATGGACAATCTGCGCCCGCGTGTGGAGTTGCAGCTTCTCCGTCGCACGGGCCTTGTAAGTTTCGATCGATTTGACGCTCACATTGGCGCGCGCGCCGATTTCCTTATTGGAGTACCCAAGGGCGACGAGGCGCAGAACGTCCTGCTCGCGACGGGTCAGCCCCGGCACACCGGCCGTCTTCAACGCGCGCGATCCGGGACTTGGCGCCGCGCGGGTCAGTTCCTGGGCGGTCGGCGGGTCGAGGTAGAGGCCGCCATGCGTGACGGAGCGAACGGCAAGCAGCAGGTGCTCGGGCGCGGAGCATTTCTGGATGAAGCCTTTGACGCCGATCTGAAGCGCCTGCTGCGCGTAGGAACGTTCCGGATAAATCGTCATCACCACAACATAGGCCGAAAGCTGCTGCTTGAGGATTTGTTCGGCGAGCGTAAGGCCGCTCATGTCGGGAAGGGCGATATCGATGACCGAAACGTCCGGCCCGGTTTCCTTGATCAGCGCCAGCGCATCCGCACCTGTTCCCGCCGAGCCGACGCAGACGATATCGCTGGTCGTCTCGATCGTCGCGCGGGCGCCGACGATGACGAGCGGATGGTCGTCGATGATGACTGTGCGTATCGGCGTCGTCATGATGCCCGCCTGACTGTCGGCGCCAAGTCCGCCGGCATTCGCGTAGGTCGAGCCCCCTTGTCGTTGTCGTTCATGTGTCGGTCCCCTCTCCGAATTCTCTTTCCGCAGCTTGAGCCGTGCGGTGGCTTGCTAGAAGTTCCTCAGGAAATTGGAGTAACGCCGTTCGATGTTGTGCAGCGTGTATTCGCTTTCGATGCGATCGCGGGCGAGATGCGCGTAGCGGGCATATTCCTCCGGCGAAAGGTCGAGCACCTTGCGCATGGCGTCGGCAAAGGCCTCGGGATTGCGCGCAGGCACGACGATCCCGGCATTGCCGGCAACCTCTGCCGCGTCTCCGACGTCCGTTGCCACCACCATTTTCGCGTAGCTCATCGCCTCGGCAACAACATTCGGGAAGCCCTCGGTTCTGGAGGACAAAGCGAGAATGTCGATGCTGCGGTAGAAATCCTCCATGTCCGCGACCTCGCCTCTGAGGTCGATGGCCTCGCTTGGCAATCCGGCATCGGCAATCAGCCGCACGACTTCGGGATTGTCCCAGGCAAGCCCACGGCCGGCGGCGAGAAAGCGCGTGTCGGGATGGGTGCGCAACACCGAAGCGGCGGCGCGAAAGAAGGTGGCGTGGTCCTTCTGCGGGTGGAAGCGTGCGACGATGCCGATCCGCCGGGGCGGCGCCTCATGGCCGGCCGCCACCGCCGGGATTTCGAAGCCGTTCGGGATGACGACCGAATTCAGGTTACGGTAGCCGTAGGCACGGTGCATTTCGCGGGCGCGCGACGAATTGTAGATGATGCCGGAGGCCGAACCGGAGAGCACCCGGGCAGCGGCGATCGCCACGTGCGAGCTTCGCGACAGCGAGGCCACATCATCCAGCGACTGGCGAACATTCCAGATGACCGGCGTGGCGCGGCGCGCAAGTTTGGCAGCGACCGTGCCGACCACCATGGCGTGGTACATCCAGCAGAGCATGACGCTCGGCTTTTCCTGGCGGATGATGTTGGCAAGCCGCATCGTGCCCTGCAGAATGGCTGGGAGCGAGTGCGCGCCAAGCGCCACGTACTCGACGCGCGGATTGTCCGCGAGGTCACGGTTTCGCGCCGAGACATCGAGTAGCGACACGACCATGACGCGTTCGTCAGATGACGCCTTGAGCAGGCGCGCGAGCATCGTCTCAGCTCCGGCGCTTGCGCTGAAATTGGTGATCAAATGCAAAATCATACCGTGGATCCGAAGTTGCGCCGCCGTTAGGGCATTCCTCCGCATTCCCTGAGCCTGACGACGGGGCACACTGGCGTGTATCCCGGCGCTGGTCACAAGCATTAAATTCCTGGGCGCGCCATGCACGCCAGGACATCAACTTCCTATTGCCTCGAATTTGGAGGGCACATCGGATGCGATCATTTCTGAAATAGGTTCGTACTCTAAATTGGCCTTCCAGAGCGCACCCTAGAAAAGCAGTGGATTCAAGATACAACGGCAGACACTGTCATGCAATTATTCTCTTGCAGTATAGCCCGGCTCTGAAATAGCATCCCGTCATATCATACTTGAAATACATTTATATCGCCCGGATGGGTTATTTCTTCCCTTGGTTGTGATCCGAGTTGTATATTGCGCTCTGACACACTGTGCATTTGAGAACCAAAATGCGTTTTGCTCTGGTTGGTGCCGTCGAAGGATCCCGGATCGCGCTCGATGCCCTGTTGGCGAAGGGAATGCTGCCCTCCCTGGTGGTTACACTGCCGCCGGAGGCTGCGGACCGCCATTCCGATTTCGCGGACTTGACGACGCCGGCGCGCGCGGCGGGCAGCGCGGTCTGCCATACGACCAATGTGAACGGCGAAGATACGCTTGCAGCCATTCGCGCCAGCGACCCGGACCTCGTCCTGGTCCTCGGCTGGTCGCAGATCTGCCGCCACGCCTTCCGCGCCATCCCGCGGCTCGGCGTGATCGGTTTTCACCCGTCGGCGCTGCCACGCCTGCGGGGCAGGGGCGTTATCCCCTGGACCATCCTGCTTGATGAAAAGACGACGGGCTCGTCGCTGTTCTGGATCGACGAGGGCACGGATTCCGGCCCCATCATCCTGCAGCGTCTGTTTTCCGTCGCGCCGGAGGAGACGGCGCGCAGTCTTTACGGCAAGCATGTACGCAATCTCGCGGAGATGGTGCCGGAGGCTGTTGAATTGGCGGCAGCGGGCAGGGCGCCGCGGGTCGAGCAGGACCACAGCCTGGCGAACTATTGCGCAAAACGTGTCGCCGAGGATGGCCTGATCGACTGGCAGCGGCCGGCGGCTGAGGTGCTGCGCCTGATCAGGGCGGTCGGCGAACCCTATCCTGGCGCCTTTTCGCGTCAGGACGGAAAGGTCGTCCATTTCGACGCGGCGCGGGCCTTCGCGGACTCCTTTCGCTACATCGGCCTTTCCGCGCAAGTTCAGACCCATACGGCGGATGGTTTCACCGTCATGTGCGGAGACCGGCAGTGCATCGAGGTAACCGCGTGGCGCACCGCCGACGGCCGGCGCCCCCCGGTGCACAGCAAGTTGGGAGCGTGATCGCGCGGCCATTGGCATCGGTTTCAGTCAGGCGGGCCGCGGCGATTGCCTTGGCCAATCGTCCTAACAGTCAAGGAGAAGGCGTGTATGGCGTACCGGTCGTTCAAGATCCTTGTCTCTTCCGCGGGAAGGCGTGTTGGCCTGATCGAGTGCTTTCGTCGGGCAGCACGCGCGCTGGACATCGATATCCAGATTCTGGCCTGCGACCTTGATCCCGATCTGAGCGCCGCCTGCGCCGTCGCTGACCGGGCCTTCGCGGTCCCTGCCTATAATCACCCGGAGTTCACCGGCCGCCTGGCGGAGATCGCGCGGGCGCATGACGTGCGCCTGCTCGTGCCTACGATCGATCCCGAACTGGTGCCGCTTGCGGCAGCGGCCGGGGATTTCGCCCGCTTCGATTGCCGCGTGCATGTGAGCACTCCGCCTGTCATCGACGTCGTCCGCGACAAGCTCGAAACCATGCGCGTGCTCGACGCGGCCGGAGTGCCGGTCCCGCGAACCGGTATGCTGGAGGAGGTTCGCGGCGAGCTTTCCCGTTGGAACTGGCCACTGTTCCTCAAGCCCAATGCCGGGAGCGCGAGCCGCTCGATCAGCATGGTGCGCTCAATGGCCGATCTGCCGGAAACGACCGCAGAGCCGATGATCCTGCAGCAATATCTCGACGGCCCGGAGCATACGGTCAATGCGTTCGTCGATGACGGCGGCACCTTGCAGTCGGTCATTTCGCACCGGCGCCTGCGCATAAGGGCAGGCGAAGTCGAAAAGGGCGTCACCGAGCGTCATCTGGTGCATCGGGCGATGGCCGAGGGCATCTTGCGGGCGTTGCCGGACTTGCGCGGCGCGTTCTGTTTTCAGGTCATGGACGATCGGCTCACCGGCCCGCGGGTGATCGAAATCAATGCCCGTTTCGGCGGTGGCTATCCGCTCGTGGACCACGCCGGCGCGACCTTTGCCCAATGGCTGCTGGAGGAGGTGGCGGGCTTGCCGAGAACGGTTCACGACGATTGGCGCGAAGGCGTGCTGATGCTGCGATACGATGCAGCGGTCTTCAGGGGATAGGCAGATGGGCGAGCAGGTGCTTGTCTTCGATCTTGACGATACGCTCTATCTGGAGCGGGATTTCGCCCTAAGCGGCTTCAGGGCGGTCGATGCCTGGCTGGCGCACCATCTGGGCGTAGAAGGCTTCGCCGGGCATTGCGAGGCCGCTGCTGCGCGTGGACACAGCGGGCGCGTTTTCGACACGGCCCTGGCGGCGATGGGCATTACCGCCGACGAGGCGCTGGTAAGCCAGTTGGTTGGCGTCTATCGCGGACACCAGCCCGAAATCACTCTGGCCAACGATGCTCGCCGCTATCTGGAACGTGCGCGCGTCGGCCGAAGGGCGATCATCACCGACGGGCCTGCGGCCACGCAACAGGCCAAGGTCAAGGCGCTGGGGCTCGAAGCCCTGGTCGACCGGGTGATCTTCACTGACCTTTGGGGGAGAGAATTCTGGAAGCCGCACGCACGGGCCTATGAGGCGATTGAGGCCTGGGCCAACGTCAAGCCGGACACTCTCGTCTACATCGCCGACAATCCGATCAAGGATTTCGTCACGCCGCGCCGACGCGGATGGCAAACTGTGATGGTGGCGCGCGAAGCGCGGGTCCACCGCACGGCGGCACCGGACGAGGCGCACCAGGCCGACAGGCGGATCAGCGATCTCGATGAACTGGACGACGCCTTGCGATCACTTGCCGCGGGCGAAGCGGTCTCGCGCTGAGCTTTTCACGAACTGGACTGCCAACACGGGCAGGAACGGGTAGTAATGGCGGCCGCGGAGCGCGTATTCAAACCCGCGGCCGCCGGTATTTTATGCGAAGGTGAAGTCCGCGGCGCTGAAGTTGGCCGCAGACAGAGTACCGTTCGGATCGTCGACAACGATCTGGAAGGCGTGACCAGCCGAATCCTGCGCCTTGAGGATCACGTCGCCGCTCGGGTCGTCATAGGCATAGACCGTGCCGGGGCCACCGGTGTTGGCGTAGCGGGTGATGCCGAGCTTTTCGAGAACGATGCGATCGAGACCATCCTGATAGTCCATGATGGTATCCTGGCCGACGAGCGCGCCGGCGCCCTTGAGCACGAAGCGGTCGGCGTCGGCGCCGCCCCAGAGGAAGTCTGAGCCGCTCTCGCCGATAAGCGTGTCTTTGCCGGCATCGCCACGGATCGTGTCGTTGCCGTTGCCGCCATAGAACAGGTCATCGCCATCGCCGCCGTTCAGCGTGTCGTTGCCGTCTTCGCCGCTGATGCTGTCGTTGCCGCCATCACCATAGACGAGGTCGTCGCCTGCGCCGACGCTGATCCTGTCGACGCCGGCACCGCCATGGGCCTCGTCACGACCGCTCTCGGAATCGAGAATGTCGTTGCCGTCGCCGCCGTCGAGATAGTTGTCGCCGTCGCCGCCGTCGACCCGGTCATCGCCGATGCCGCCATAGACGTGGTCATTGCCGGACTGGCCCTTGAGCGCGTCGTTGCCGCCTTCGCCATAGATGTAGTCGTCGCCGGCGCCGCCGCCGACGGCCTGCGTCGTCAATTTGCCGGTCGCCGGGTTGATGCGGTTGACGAAGCCGTCGTTGCCGTCGCCGGCATAGATGATGTCATTGCCGGCGCCACCATCGATGTATTCTTCGCCGGCGCCGCCGTAGAAGGTATCGTTGCCGGCACCGCCGAGCATGGTGTCGTGGCCATCGCCGCCGTCGAGGATGTCGTCGCCGTCCTCGCCGTCGAAGATGTCGTTGCCCAGGCCACCGACGAAGTGGTCGTTGCCAAGGCCGCCATCGAAGGAGTCGTTGCCGACGCCGCCTTCAGCATAATCGTCGCCTGGACCGGCCTTGAAGAAGTCGTTGCCGTCGCCACCGTACATGCGGTCGTTGCCGTCGCCACCGGCGAGATAGTCGTCTCCGGCATAGCCCCAAAGGCTGTCGTCGCCGCCATATCCATAAATTGTGTCAGCTACGTTCGTGCCATAAAGCGTGTCAGCTACGGGTCTTCCCTTAACGATCATGTTTCCATCCTTTATTAGTGGGGCAGAATACGCGCCGTTGCTTTTACCGACCGCCGCGCAAAGACAGCAAGCGACCGGAGCGTGTGAAAACTGTGATCTGTCGCGTTGAATGGTGGGGGCTTAAAATAGCATCTATAAGCAACCGCTACAACAGATGTATAGTATCTACTCAACCCCCGGCACGTTGACATCGGGGAACACTTCCATCGATACGGCCCCACTCAAATTCCTGGAAACGGTGTCGTTGCAGCATGGTAGACAACAGAATCACAAGCGGCAGTTTACGCTCTGCGTTCCGGCGCAGCGTTATCGATCTCGGCTTGTTCTCGACGATCGTCAACGTGCTGGCGCTGACGTCGCCTCTGTTTCTGATCCAGGTTTATGACCGGGTTTTGCCTTCTTCGAGCATCGAAACGCTCGTCTATCTGACGATAATCGCATTCCTTGCCTTCGCATTCCTCGGCCTGCTCGATGTGATTCGGGCGATCTATGCGGTGCGCATGGCGGCCAAGCTCGACAGCGAGCTCGGGGCGGCAGCCTTTGCGAACGTGGTCGCAGCAACGGGCAGGGAGCCGGGCGACATCCAGCCCTTGCGCGATCTTGCGACCGTCAGAGGCTTCATCGCTTCACGCGGCACGCCGGTCCTCTTCGATTTGCCGTTCTCGCCGGTGTTCGCGGCACTGCTTTATCTCCTGCATCCAATGCTCTTCCTGATGACGACGATCGGCGCGATCGTGATCCTGCTCCTGGTTTTCCTCAATCAGTACATGAACAAGAAGGCGTCGCAGTTCGCGCAGGAGCGGATTACCAGCGCCAATCTGACGGCGCAGATGTTCAGCCGCAGTGCCGAAACGGTGCGCGCGATGGGCATGACGAACAATGTCGGCGAGGTCTGGGGCCGCCAGTTTGCCGCCGCGACTGCGGCCGCCGACGAAAATCTCGTCGTCAATGCCATCTTCGGCGGCATATCGCGATCGATCAGAATGATCCTGCAGATGGCGATCCTCGCCGTCGGCGCGACCCTTGTCCTGAAGGGGCAGATGACCGCCGGCATGATCTTCGCGTCCTCGATCCTGTCGGGCCGCGCGCTGCAGCCGCTCGATCAGCTGGTCGGGATCTGGAAGCAGGCAATGGAAGCGCGTAGCGCCTGGTCGCGGTTCGAAAAGGTGATCGAGGCCGGCAATGCCGATGGACGCAAGCTTCTGCTGCCGAACCCCGCCGGTGATATCGCCGTGCGTGATCTGCTCTATGTTTCGCCGGACGGGGGAGCCGACCCCGAGCCGATCCTCAAACGGCTGAATTTCACGATCGCTGCCGGCGAAAGCGTTGCGGTTGTCGGCCCGAGCCGGGCGGGCAAGTCGACGCTTGCGCGGCTTTTGACCGGCGCCGTTGCCCCGACCGCGGGCTCGATCACCATCGACGGTGCGGACCTGAGAACCTGGGACGCAACGCAGCTTGGCAGCCTCATCGGCTATCTTGCACAGGACGTGCAGCTTCTGCCCGGCACGATCGCTGCCAATATCTCGCGCTTCGAGCCGGACGCAGCCGACGAGGCGGTCGTTGCGGCCGCGCGCGCGGCGCATGCCAATGATCTCATCCTGGCGCAAACGAAGGGCTATCAGACGCCGATCGGGCCCGGCTCCAACAATCTCTCCGGCGGCGAACGGCAGCGCATCGGGCTTGCGCGCGCCTTCTACGGCTCTCCGCGTCTTCTTGTTCTCGACGAGCCGAACGCCAACCTCGACAGTGAAGGGGAAGCGGCACTCGGACGGGCGCTCAGAGACGCGAAGGAGCGCGGCGTCACGGTCGTCATCGTCACGCACCGCATTTCGATCGCAACGACATGTGACCGGATCTTGGTGATGAAAAATGGCAGGATCGATGACTTCGGCCCAACGGACGAGGTGGCGCGGCGCGCGCAGTCCGAGCGGGCGGATCGGGCCGCGAAGGCAGCCGCTGCCAAGCGGCCGTCGAACCTCCCGCCGGCAAACATCTCTGCCTTCCTGCCTGGCAGAACCGGGGACCGGCTATGACGGCGGCGGGCGCTCGGCGCTCCTGGCGGGAGACGATCGTGACCGATACCGGGTTTGTCGCCCGGCTCGGCTATGGGACGCTTGCCCTTATCCTTGTCGGCTTCGGCTATTGGGCGGCAACGGCGCCGCTCTCCGGCGCTGCCGTCGCTTCCGGTACGATCACGGCCACGGGCCGCAATGTTCTCGTGCAGCATCTGGAAGGCGGGATCGTCAGCGAAATCGCGGTACGTGAAGGGGATGCCGTCGCCAGGGGGCAGACGCTCGTGGTCCTCGACGACACCGTGGCCCGTACCCAGCTCAACCGCCTTGCCAAGCAATGGGTGGCACTGAAGGCGCGGGAGGCGCGTCTTGCCGCCGAGCGGGACGGGAAGCGGGATCTGACGATCGCGATCGGCAATGCACCGGCCACGATGTCGGCCGCAAGCCGCGACCTGACGGAAGAGCAGGTCAAGGAGTTTCAGACCCGGCTTGCCCGCTTCACCTCCGAAACCGTCATCCTGCAGCAGCGCGTCGAAAGCCTGAACGATGGGCTTGATGGTTTGGCCGCGCAGAAGGCGGCGGTCGAGAAACAGACGCAGATCGTGCGCAGCGAAGCCGAGCGCAAGTTCAAACTCCTGGAAAAGGGGCTGACGAACCGCACGGAGTACACGCAGCTTCTCCGCGTCGAAGCGGACCTGCTCGGCCAGGTCGGCATGCTGCAGGCGGAAGCCTCGTCGAGCCGCACCCAGGTGGCGGAAGCGCGTGAGCAGATCGAACGGCTGAAGACCCAGCGCGTCGAGCAGGCGGTGACCGCGATGAACGAGGTGAAGACCGGGCTCGCCGACGTCGAAGAACAGGTCGAGGCCGCACGCCGGGTGCTCGAGCGCACCGTCGTCAAGGCGCCGGTGGATGGCGTTGTCGTCGCCTCGGTCTACAATGCCGTCGGCAGTGTCGTCGGTCCCGGCGAAAAGATCATGGAGATCCTGCCGACAGGGGACCTGGTCGTCGATGCGCGTATTCATCCGCAGGACATCGACGTCGTCCATGTCGGTCAGCCGGCGAGGGTCCGCCTCTCGGCGCTCAACACCAGCCTGACGCCGGAGGTTTCAGCAACGGTTGCCCATGTCTCGGCCGACCGCCTGACCGATCCGGCGACGCGCGAGCCCTATTACCGGGCCGTGCTGCGCCTGGATACGCCGCTGCCGGCCGGCGTTCGCATGGAGCAACTGCATCCAGGGATGCCGATCGACGCCTTCATCGAACTCGGCGACCGCACCTTCCTTGAGTATTTGATCCGGCCGATCTCCGACTCCTATCGCCGTGCCTTTGCCGGGGAATGAGCCCACAAGGTCTTTCCCGCGCAAGATTGTGCTGAACCGGCGTGTCTGCTGATACGCAGGGCGCCACCTTGGCATGGGCCGCCTCCGGTTGTCTGGGGGCTGTCGGCGTCGCTCGCCCGTCACCCGAGAGCGGTTCCGGGGTGCGTGCTGGGGAGTGTGAAAGCGCCTTCTCCAATCGTGCTAAGATTTGTCAATTGTATATCTTTGGATGTACTGCAAGATTTTCTTTATCTAATTTTGGAAATGAAAATCATATCTCTTTTTATACGTAAGAAGTGGTGAGTTTGTTTTCGGAATTTGGATTTTATTTCTATATTTCGAGCGGTACGTTCTGTTCCCGGAGGAGCGGAATGGTCGCTAGTTAATCCTAAAGGGCTATGGATTAATTTGAAGTAATACTATTGAGTTCTAAGATAATTAGGTAAATTGCTTCTGATAAAACGAAAAGATAATTTACACGCAGTTTTTGGCGTGCGAGAGTTTGGGCGAAGTTGACGTATTGTATTGCAAAGACCAAAGCTTGTATCCGTGCATAGATAAAATAGATTTCAGGTAACTTTGTATGATCTGATCGGTATCAGAAGTTTATTCCAAACAAATTCAACGAGACATGACGTCTCAAGGCGCATCATTCGTCCGTCCGTTCTCGGCGCGGCGGTTGAATGGCGTTTTATGGATCGAAGGGTGTCGCATGCATCGCAACGAGGCCGCTGCCCAGCCCACGCAAGCCGTCGCCCCGTCTCCGCCGCCCATGGCGAGATACTGGGCAAGGTTCCTCACCATATTCACCTGGTTTGCCGCTGTCGGACGCGCACTTTTGCGCCTGGCGGCAAGAACGGCCGTATCCTCGGTCAAGCAGGTTCGTCGATCGCGTGTGCTCTATGCGATGGACATAGCGTCTGCAGCTTTGGCGCTCGTGGCCGCCTTTTTCCTGCGCTACGGTTTCGACGCGATGTCGACCCGTCCGGAGTTGATCTGGGCGCTGGTATCGACCGGGCCGCTATATCTTCTGGCCTGTGCGCTCGCCTTTCCGGTCGCCGGATTGTACGCCCGCGATTGGCGCTACTGCTCCGTTTCGGATCTGCGCTCGATCCTACAGGCCGTCTTGATCAGTTCGGCGGCGCTGGTTTTGATGTCGTTCTTTGCGAACCGCCTCCAGGATATGCCGCGAAGCGTCGTGCCGCTCGAGGCGCTGCTTTTGACGGCATTCCTTTCGGCTTCGCGGCTGAGCTTCCGGCTTGACGAACTGGCGTTGCGCCCGAGCCGGCGCCAGCCGGTCGCCGAGGACAATGCCGAGCAGATCCCGACCTTGCTCGTCGGCAGCGGCCATGCGGCAGACCTCTATCTGAGAGCGCTCCGCCGCGATCCGCATTGCAGCCATAAGCCGGTCGGCTGCCTGGAAGTGACGCCGGAGCATACGGATATGACCTTGCGCGGCATTCCAATCCTCGGCGCGCTCAGCGATTTCGATAGTGTGGTCTGTGCGCTCGCAGAGAGTGGGCAGCTGCCGCGCCATGTCGTCTTTACCGAAGCGCTTTCGGCGTTTGGCGATGGTGCGGAGGATGTGATGCGGCGCGCCGAAGCGCGTGGCATGACCGTATCGCGCCTGACGCAGATCACGGAACTCAAGAGCGCCAAGCAGGAAAGCCGTTTCGAACTGCGCTCGATCGAGCTGACGGATCTTCTGGAGCGCCCGCAGGCAGCCCTCGACAACGAGGCAATTCTGCGCCTCATCCGCGGCCGTCGCGTTCTGATCACCGGCGCCGGTGGTTCGATCGGCAGTGAGCTTACCTTGCAGGTGGCAGCGCGCGAACCGGCCGAGCTCATTCTGGTCGAGAACTGCGAGTACAATCTCTATGCGATCGATATGGAGCTCGGAGAGCGCTATCCGGCCGTCAAGCGGACCGCAAACCTTTGCAACGTCCGCCGGGCCAATCGCGTCAACGACGTCTTTGCCAAGTATCGGCCGGAACTCGTCTTCCATGCTGCCGCACTCAAGCATGTGCCGATGGTGGAGCTTAACCCTTGCGAGGGCGTGCTGACCAATGTGATCGGCACGATGAACGTGGCGAATGCCGCCCGCCGCTTCAAGGTGCAGGCGATGGTGCAGGTGTCGACCGATAAGGTCGTCAACCCGACCAGCGTGATGGGCGGGACCAAGCGGCTGGCTGAACTCTATTGCCAGGCGCTCGACCTTCATTGCCTGAAGAAGGGCTCCGGCCCGCGCTTCATGACCGTTCGCTTCGGCAACGTGCTGGGTTCGAGCGGCTCGCTGATCCCGTTGTTCAAGCGGCAGATCGCCAAGGGTGGCCCGCTGACGGTGACGGATCCGCGCATGACACGCTTCTTCATGACCATTCGCGAAGCCGTCGAACTGACGCTGCAGGCTTCCGCCTACGGTCTCGAAGGCGAAATCGGCAAGGGCGAGATTTTCGTTCTCGATATGAATGAGCCGATCAAGATCATCGACATCGCCAAGCGGATGATCCGGCTTGCCGGTCTCACGCCGGGCAAGGACATCGACATCGAGATCATCGGCCTGAGGCCCGGCGAAAAGCTCTATGAGGAGCTGTTCGATAGCGGCGAGCAACGCATCAGCTCTCCCATTCCGGGCGTGCTCGGCGCGATCCCGAATGCCGTGCCCTTGACGACACTCAAGGAGATGTTCGCGCGCCTGAAGCTTTTTGCCGAACTCGGCGACCAGACGATGGTTTTTGCGATCATGAACAGCCTCATTCCGGGCTTCGACAAGCATCCGGCCGAAGGTACGGCCGGGGCGCTCTCGTCGGATGACGGGGAGGAAGGGGCCGCCGACGCCGATGTCACGCATCTGACTGACGATGTCCTGCAAGCAGCGCTGTCGAGCCTTAGGCGGGGGCCGCCGTCGACGCCGATGCCGATGTGATCTGTGCGATCTTTCGAACGCTTGTATGGAGCGCGGCCTGATGTTGATTGACGCGAGCGACTATTCTCCGGTCAGGCAGCCGCCACAGCGGGTGGCCGTTGCCGCGGGATCGGCGGTTGCCGGCGTGGTGCTGAAACAGCGGATCGCGGTGCTTTCGAGCTACAGCCGTTCGCTCACCAATTTTCGGCTGGAGCTGCTGCGGCGCCTGGTCGAGGCCGGCCATTCGGTTCTGGCCGTCGGGCCGGAAGAAGACGAGGACGTCGTCCGTCAGCTTGCCGCGATCGGTGTGGAGTTCGTCCGCTCGCCGATGGCACGCACGGGGCTCAATCCCCTGACGGATCTGACGACGCTCTGGTCCTACTGGCGGCTCTTTCGTTCACGGCAGATCGATGTCGTGATCCCCTATACGATGAAGCCGATCGTTTACGGCGGCATTGCCGCCCGGCTGGCCGGCGTCAAGCGACGGTATTTTCTCGTGACCGGCCTTGGCCATGTCTACTCGGATGCCGCAAGCAAGCGGTGGGTCGGGCGCCGCATCAAGCAGCTGAGCGTGCTGCTCTACCGGCTGGCGCTCAAGGGGGCTGGCGGGGTCTTTGCCTATAACCGTGCGGATTCCGCCGACATCGAGAGCTGCAGGCTGATCTCCGATCAGCGCGAACTGACGCTGGTCCCGGGCTCTGGGGTCGATCTCGACCACTATGCTTTTTCGAGCCCGCCCAGCGGGCGCCCGGTCTTTCTGCTTGTCGCCCGCCTGCTGAAGGACAAGGGGATCAGCGAATATGTCGAGGCCGCGCGCATCGTCCGCCAACAATTTCCGGAGGCCGAATTTCGCCTTCTGGGGCAGTTCGATCCCAGTCCGGCGGCGATCTCGGCTGAGACCATCGACGGATGGGTCAAGGACGGCAGCCTGAACTATCTCGGCGAAACCACGGATGTGCGTCCGCATCTCACCAATTGCAGCGTTTTCGTCCTACCGTCCTATTATCGCGAGGGCATACCGCGCAGCATTCTCGAGGCGATGTCGACGGGGCGCGCGGTGGTCACCACCGATCTGCCGGGCTGCGACGAGACGGTGGTCGACGGGCTCAATGGTTACCTGGTGGAGCCGCGCAACGCCAAGCAACTGGCCGAAGCCATGTGCCGCTTCCTGAGAGCGCCTTCGCTGATTGCGGACATGGGGCTCAGGTCACGCGAACTCGCCCAATCAAAGTTCGACGTGCATGCCGTGAACAAGCTGCTTCTTGAGCGCATGGCATTGATCTGACGGGCACATTTCACCTTTTTCAGAATAGTCGCGAGTGTTCTCCAAGAAAAGAACAACCGCGACGATGCTTTTCTAGAACCTTTCGGTTGCACGTGCTTCTAGCGCTTCAATGAGAAACTCATAATTTTCGATGTATACATTACTAATAGTTGTTGAATTGACGGTTGCTATGCATAATCGCCTTCGAGGGATATTTGAGGCGATTGTCTTACGATGGCAGGCAGCGTCGTTCACATCATCAACGACCTTAACGGAAACGGCGGCGCCGAGCGCCTGGTCGTGGAAATGGCGCAGCGACAGACGCGGTTTTCGGCAACGGTAATCGTGTGGAAGGGAGCTAATAACGAGCTCCTGGAAGACACGGCCTTCGCTGCCGTGACGATCATCGCGGCCAAGCTGTCGAGCCCCCGTTCGATTGCCAAAGCATGGCGGGCGATGCGCGCAGCGGACGTCGTGCACGTCCACCTGTTTCCGTCCCTCTATTTTTGCGCGCTCCTGCCCTTTCGGAAAATCTACACCGAGCACAACACCTGGAACCGCCGAAGGGCGAGGCGTTGGTTGCGCGGTATCGAACGCTGGGTCTATGGCCGTTACGACTGTGTTGCGGCGATCAGCACACCTGTCCGCGACCACCTGTCCGAATGGCTGGCGCCCATGGCCGCGAAAATCCACATCGTCGAAAACGGCGTCAGCCTGGACCGGTTTGCGTCGGCGCGCGACCGCAAGCCGAGACAGGATGGCCTCTTCTACATCGGCATGGTCGGAAGCTTCACCGAGAAGAAGGACCAGGAAACCATCGTGCGCGCCCTCCAGCGGCTTCCGGGCAATGTCCATGCGGTCTTTGCCGGTGTGGGGGACCGCCGTCCGATCGTCGAAGAACTCGCCGGCGCTCTCGGCGTGCGCGAGCGCGTCCACTTTTCCGGCTTGGTCCGGGATATCCCGGCGTTCCTCGGCCGCCTTGATCTCTATGTGCAATCGTCCCACTGGGAAGGCTTCGGGGTGGCGGTGGTCGAGGCGATGGCGTCGGACCTGCCGGTGCTGGTCAGCGATGTCGGAGGGCTGGCCGTCGTCGTTGACAACGACGACTACCGCTTCTCGGCGAAAAACCACGGGCAGCTTGCCGACCGCATTCGAGAACTTGCCAGCGATGACGAGAAGTATCGCAATGCGACAGCCTATGCGCGCCGCCGTGCGCAGGGCTTTTCGATCGACCGGACCGTCTCGTGCTACGAGGATCTTTACGATCTGATCAAGCCCGGTCCGCCGACATTGACGACGGCCGGCGCAGATACCGGCGCCTCTCGGTTCCGCCGTTCCTCGCACCCGTCACAGGATCTGCCCTGAGCAGTCGCGGCGTTCTGCCGGGGGATGTGGAGAAAGCACGAGGCGACACGATCGGGCCATCGGGATCGTGTCATCACGCAGCGGCTCATTCGAAAGCAACTGCTGAAATGTAACTTGGAATCTCCTGGGGAGTTGGTATTATCCCTGCATTGTTTTCGAATATACTGAAATTAACTGTTGTCGTTTTCATGTTTTGGGAGCCGATGTCGGCCAGTTTACCCTCAGGATCGTTTTAGCGGGCGCTGAGCCCCTGTCTGGAAAGGCAGGCGGCAGAGCAATCGGCCGCTGCCAGACGCCCCCCGGGGTTCGAGAGCCGCAGGCAATTTTTACAGGTTGTCCGACCATGGTGATGAGCGCCCGGCAATTTTATTCGGGAAACGACGGCTCGACGGACTGGGTCCGGGAGTCTGAGTTCTTCGCAAGACTGAAGATGCGAAACGGCACCTTCAAGCTCACACAGCCGTCGCGCTTTCGCGAGCTGGAAACGGCATTCAGGCCCTTGCTTTCGCAGAGGGCAGGGCAGTTGCGGGAGGTGCTCGATGTCGGCGTTTCCACCGGCGTGACGACGGTCGAGCTCTTGCGATACCTGGAGGCCTGCGGGGCGAAACCGAAGATCACCGCCACTGATCTCTTCATCGACGCGCACATCGTCGACGTGGCGCCAGGGGTCCGCGTTCTTGCCGATCCGGAAGGTTGGCCGCTGCAATATGATGTCGCCGGTCTTGCGATCCGACCCTGGATCCGACGGCTCGACTATGTGTCCCTTGCCTTCATTCCGCGCCAGCTGGCGAAATCCATGCTGCAGCCGCGCCTTCGCGCGCTGATCCGCAGTGGAAGGAGCGAGCCGGTCCAGATGATCACGCGGTCGTTGTCGCGCGACGATTCCATCGCATTCGTCGAGGATGACATCATGCGGCGCTCGCCGGACTTCGCCGGCCGCTTCGATCTCGTCAGAGCCGCGAACATTCTCAACAGGAGTTACTTCTCCAACGCGCAGATCCGCTTGGCCGTGTCCAACATTCGATCTTATCTGAGGGGTGCTGGAAGCTTGCTGATCGTGACCCGGACGAACGAGAAGGGCGAAAACGGGGGTACGCTTTTCGAGGTCGGCGCCGACGGCCGGTTCAAGGTCCTGATGCGCGTCGGCTCAGGATCCGAAGTGGAAGACCTGATCCTTGGTTGCCCCGCGCCCTAAGGCACTGGGCGGTTCAACCGGTCTCACCTGGGACACGCGTCGGCTTTGTCGCTTTCCCAAGCGACGACATCTCAGCGAAACGGTAAACCTGATGGCCAGAGCCTTGACGCCGCCCGGGCGACAAGGAAGATTGCAACCCAGACGGAAGGTCCGGTTACGGACGCACTGGCCGAGGGCCGGTCGCGCTCCGGGCCGGCTCGGCGGCTCAGGAAACCACCTGCACTTAAGATCCAGGCGCCTCCGATCGCGATGAGGTGTCGCGAGGGAAATCGACTTGAAAAGGATATTGGTTACCGGTGGAGCCGGGTTTATTGGCGCCCACCTTGCCCGGCGGCTGGTGAAGGCCGGCCACGACGTCACCATCCTCGACGATCTGAGTTCGGGAAAGCGAGAAAACGTTCCGCAGGCTGCGACCTTCATCGAGGGGTCGGTGCTCGACCGCGACGCCTTGCGCCGCGCGCTCGCCAGTGTGGACGCCTGCATCCATTTGGCGGCGATCTCCTCGGTGGAACGGTGCAAGCGGCAACTGACGTCATCGCACGCAATCAACATAACCGGTTTCCTCACGATCATCGAGGAGCTTGCCCATTCCCAGGCGCATCTACCGCTTGTCTACGCCTCATCGGCCGCGGTTTACGGGGCGAGCCAGGAACTGCCGCTTTCCGAAACCGGACGTTGCACTCCGCTTTCGCCTTACGGTGCGGACAAGCTTTCCTGCGAGCTTCACGCCCGGTCTGCCTACGAGGTCTACGGTATCGCGAGCCTGGGCTTGCGTTTCTTCAATGTGTACGGGCCGGGGCAGGATCCATCGTCTCCCTATTCCGGCGTGATCGCGAAGTTTGCCGAACGGCTGGAGCGCGGTGAAAACATCACCATCCATGGCGATGGTCGCCAGACCCGTGATTTTGTCCATGTCGATGACGTCGTGGAGGCATTGCTGCACGCGCTTGGCCGCTGGGACACGGGCGCGCGCATCGTCAATGTTTGCAGCGGTGTTGAGACATCGATCAGCGACCTTGCGCGGATCATGATCGAGGAAACCGGCAGCCGCTCGGATCTCACCTATATCGACGGCCTGTTGGGTGAAGTCAGGCGATCGCGTGGGTGCGTTGAAGCGCTCCAGGCAAAACTCGACTATCGCTGCGCAACCGACCTTCGAACCGGGCTCGCGCGACTGCTGCAGTGATCGCGATGGCAGAGCGGGCTGCGTGTTCGCGGCTTGGAATGCGGCGCTCGCGCAGCTGCCTGCTTTTGCCGTTCTCAGATCGCTACCTGCCGATCCTCACCGGCTGAGGCTTTTGTGTTCAACTTCCATGGTGTAGAAATGTCGGGAACGACCCAGACGGGAATCATCAAGGGGATCCGCGCATGGAATTGCTGACGCTTCAACATTTCGCGGGTTGCGTTGGTCAGGCGTTCGATCTGTCTTTGGGAGAGAGCACGATGCCCTTGACCCTGGCAGAAGCCACGCCCGGCACGACGCACATCATGCCCGGCATGCTTCGCGCCCCCTTTTCCCTCGTCTTCCGCAGCGGTTCGGCGATCGTGCTGCCGCAGCAGATCTATCGGCTGAAAAATGCGTCGCTCGGGGCGCTCGATATTTTTCTCGTGCCGGTCGCCCGTGACAAGCAGGGCATCGTCTATCAGGCTGTTTTCAATTAAGCCACGACGGCGGTCAGAGGTCACCTGCTTCGGCGTGGTTGCGGCAAGGCCATTCCATCCGGACGTGTGACGGGCCGTTTTCAACCGCTCGGAACCCAAGGCGGTAATAGAGCGCTTGAGCCCGGAAATTGTGCTGTTCGACGTGCAGGCTTATGGCTGTGGCCGCCGCGAGGGCAGCCTGTTGCTGGATGGCTGCGATAAGCCTCGTCCCCAGGCCCTGGCGGCGCCATTGCGGAAGAAACCCAATGTCGACGATCAGCCATCGGTCCTTGTTCCAATCCAGATACACGCGCCCAATCGGCTGGGATTCGGCCTCGGCGACCAGATAATCCGCATCGGCAAAGGTCGCCATGTAGTGGCGATGCTGGAACAGGAACTGCTGATCGAGAAACGCGAGTTTCCGTTCAGGCGGCCAGGGTACCGGCGCCAGTTCGTCCGCCCGAAACGATCGGTAGAGTTCCAGCAGGAACGGAACGTCTTCCGACGTGGCATGGCGCAAAGACAGGCCTGCGACAGTGATGCGAGCGGGGACAGTCCGCACTGGAAATTCCACCAGGGGCATGGTGTCGGATGTCGTCACGAGAATTGCGGAAACACGCCTTGAAGGGCGATACTGAAGTTCACCGCGAGAAAGGGTTGACGGTTTTCATGCGACGAACCGCCTCCCGTGGGGCCGATCATACCCGCGGCGAACTTTGCATCCGCCGTGGCGTCCTTGGCCATGACCGGGCTGTCGAGAGGCAAGGTCAGTGAGTTTCCGGCTGATGGGGCACTTGCCCTTTTCGTCGAGTCCGGCTGCAGATAGGCGGTAAATGAATGGGTGTGTCCCGGCATTTCCGGAGTGTGCAGGGTGACATTGTCCGCGCCGAAAGCCAGTCCGGCCGATCGCGGCGAAAGACCCGGTCCGGTTCCCGAACCGCAGCTGGCTCGGCCGGAGAAATTCGGCAGTTGGAAGGTGTTTCGACCGTCTCCTCCGTACGTGACGCCAATGAGCGAGTAGAGCGTGGTATTCTGGCGGATCAGAATTGTGGTGCCGTTGCAGAAAGCCCAATCTCTTGGCGCAAAATCGAAACCGAACAATTGGATTTCACCAACGAAAGGCTCTGTCATTCTTTCCCCCTAATTGTGAAATGGCCGCTCGTATCAGCTTTGCGTCGGGTAGATGCCGACGACTGCTATGCAGAACTGCACCGGCAACGTCGGCATTGTGTTGTCATGAGGGAGGTTGCCACCGGCCGGCTCGGTTGAACTCGGGTTGGTTTTCTGCGCGTCAAGACCGGAGACGTCCGTGGCATACATCGTATTGCTGCTAAGCGCCCCGAGTTCGACGCCCGCGCCGATGGTCGTGGCATTTGCAGCGGCGTTCGTTGCGTACATCGGGTGGCTGTGCGCCGGCAAATGCGTGCTCAAAAGCGTGACGCTTTCGGTGCCGCCGACTGCGCCGATCGCGTACGGTGAGCGGTTTGGTGCGCTGCCGAAGTGAAGCGGCACACGGCCGCGCAGGTCGGGAACACGGAAATATGACTGGCCATCGCCGCCGTAGGTGGTTCCGATCAGATTGAACAGCAGTTCGTTGTCGGCGATCGGCAGCAGCGTACCATCACAGGCTTGCCACCCGATCGGCACACGGGGAAAGCCGAACATTCGTATTTCTCCAACATAGGGAGCGCTCATGTTAAACCTCCGGCGACTGGCTCAGTTGCGTGATGGATAGATGCCCGTCAGTGCGATGCTAAAATTGATGGCGGAGTAGGGTTGCATGTTGGAATGAGCCTGTCCGTCACCTGCCGGCGCCACGCTTGGCTGAGAGAGTTGCACCTGGGTTTCTCCCGTCGGTGCGTAGATCGGCAAAGTTGTGGTGGCATAGAGCATGTTTGCGGGCACGCGCAACTTGCCGGGGGCGGTCGTCCCCTTGCCCTGATGCGTGTGCGGTGGGATTTCGGCAGAGGTGAGCGCCACCGCTTCTTCGCCGTCGTGATTGCCGATCCCATAAGGTGTCGTCGGTTGCCAACCCGCGTCGGCGGATGGTCCGAAAGCAACGGGCGTTCGGCCGCGCAGGTCGGGAAGCGCGAAATTGTTCGTACCGTTGCCGCCATATTTGGTCATCAGCAGAGAGAACAGTGCCTGGTACTGGGCGATCGGCATAATCTGACCGTTGCAGAGCGCGAACCCTCGCGGCGCAAAATTGAATCCGCCCATCATTATCTGCCCGATGAAGACTTCGGTCATGCGTGCCGCGCTCCCTATTCCCGACGACTCTGGATATCCCCTGTGGCGCACTCTCTCTCATAACGAGCATCTTGGGAAGTGACGGTACGCGATCTTTTTATTCGTATTCGCGCACAGGTAGTGCGATTCTGGGTTGTGAGACTCGATTTTACATGTCAATCAGTGGACGAGGCGGTGAACGGACTGATCGTGACGATGGACGAGCGTCCATGCGGCGCACGGTGCGCGCGGGGGCGGCGACATGTTTCAACGATTTCGGGGACGAGTCTGGGGCGCGCGCGCGCTGTGGGCGCAGGGGGCTTCGTTCCTCGTATTTACAGTTCTTGTCTGTATGGCCAGCCTTTTGCCCGCGACCGTCGCGAGGGCAGCTTGCTCGCCGACCCAGTCGGCCACGATCGCCTCCGGCGGCACCGTGATGTTCACCTGCGCGGCCGGTGGCTTTGGCGGTACGATTACGGCTCCGTCGCACGGAAGCCTGACATTTGGCACACCACAGAACGTTTATGCGTTGGTCTATACCAACAATGGAGACGGGGCGACGTCGGACACCTTTATCGTGGAGGACGATCTCGCCGAGCCCGTCACATTCAACATCACGATCACGCCTTCAAGTTCGCCACTGACGGTAACGCCAGCAAGCCTGCCGGCGCCGGTTGTCGGAACCGCCTACAGCCAAGCTCTCAGCACCACCGGTGGCGTCGCGCCCTACAATTATGTGCAGGTGGGCGGGACAATGCCGCCGGGGCTGACGGTCAATGCGGGCGCGATCACGGGAACGCCGACCGGATCCGGAAATTATGGCTTCACGCTTCGTGTGACCGATTCCACCGCCCCGACGGCGCTGTTTGTCGACAAGAGTTACAGCGTCAACATTGCCGCGCCGGTAATCAACGTGACGCCGGCGACGGTGCCTGACGGGAACGTCGGAGCGGCCTACAGCGTGCAGTTCAACGCAAGCGGCGGCACGGCTCCCTATACATTCACGCGCGATAGCGGCAATGCGCTGCCAAGCGGTCTGACACTGTCGCCGGGCGGGCTTCTGTCCGGCACACCGACGGCTGCGGGGAGCGCGACCTTCGTGCTGAAGGTGCAGGACAGCACCACGATCGCGACCGGCGGCAGCCATTCGAAAACGCAATCGGTGACGATTACTATCAACAATTTTCCGCCGGTAACCTTTGTTCCGCCGAGCGGTTCCACGCTCGCTGCCGGCACGGTCGGCAGCCCCTATTCGCAGACGGTTTCGGCTTCTGGCGGTTCGGGCGCAATCAGTTACTCGGTTCCGCCCGGCGCGCTTCCGGTCGGCCTAAGCCTGAACACGACGACCGGAGCGATCACGGGCACACCGACGGACGCGGCGATCGGTGCAAGGACGTTCACCGTGACGGCGACGGCGGCGACATCCGGCACTGCCTCGGCAACCTACACGATCAACGTTTCGGCGCCGCCAGTTGTGCTGACGCCGGCGGCCGGCGCGCTTTCGGGTGGAACGGTGGGTGTTGCCTACTCAAACAGCTCGATTTCGGCGACAGGGGGTGTCGGTGCGATCACCTATTCGGTGTCGGCGGGCGCCCTGCCGGCGGGTCTGAGCATCAATCCCTCGACGGGCGCGATCACCGGAACGCCGCTTCCTGGCGCCTATGGTTCCGCCACCTTCACGGTGAAGGCGACGGCTGCGACCGTCGGAACCGATTCCAAAGTCTATTCGATCGCCATTGCAGCGCCACCGGTAGTGCTGACGCCAGCGGCCGGCGCGCTTGCGAATGGTGAAGTGAACGTGGCCTATCCGGGCGCATCGATCTCTGCGAGCGGCGGCGTGGGGACGTTTACCTATGTGGTAACGGCCGGCACGCTTCCAGACGGCCTCAGCCTGAGTTCCACAGGTGCGATTTCCGGCACGCCGACGGCGGCAGGTTACGGCACCAAAAATTTCACGATCACCGCGACAGGCTCGATCGCAGGGTCCGCGTCGGCTGGCTACAGCATCGCGATTTCGGCGCCGCCCATGACCCTGACGCCCGCAGGCGGCGCGTTGACGGCCGCGACTGCCGGGACGGCCTATTCCGACACGTCGATCGCAGCCGTGAACGGGCTTGGGACGGTCAGTTATGCCGCAGCGCCGGGAACGCTGCCCCCCGGCCTTAGCCTGGCCTCGTCAAGCGGCGCGATCACAGGCACGCCAACGGTTGCAGGCGCCTTCAACGTCACCGTTACGGCGACCGACATGCATAGCCGGACGGCGAGCGAAAACTACAGCATCAATGTCGCTGCAGTGGCTCCGGGCGCGCCGACGGCAGTTATGGCCACGGCAGATGACACCCGCGCCGCTGTGAGCTTCACGCCGCCCGCCTTCGACGGCGGCACCGCGATTACAGGCTATGTCGTCACATCAAGCCCAGGCAACTTCACCGGGAGCGGATCAACGAGCCCGATCACTGTGAGCGGCCTTGCCAACGGCACCAGCTACACCTTTACTGTGACCGCGAGCAACAGCGTCGGCGTCGGCCCTGCGTCAGCGCCCTCCGGCGCCGTGATCCCTCAGGGCAACCAGACGATCTCGTTTGCCAATCCCGGCGCACAGAACTTCGGCACCAACCCGACGCTGAGCGCGACCGCGAGTTCCGGTCTGCCTGTTGCATTTACGTCGTCGACGACGGCCGTTTGTACGACCGATAGCGGCGGGACACTGACATTCCATTCGGCCGGAAACTGCACCATCATCGCCGAGCAGGTCGGCAATGCCAGTTTTCGACCGGCGCCGCTTGTGACCCAGCACTTCACCGTCAATGCGGTTTCGCCCGGCGCACCGACGATCGGCGCGGCGACGGCCGGCGATACGTGGGCGGACGTCGCCTTCACTGCGCCGGCGAGCACCGGCGGTGCGGCGATCGTCAGCTACACCGTCACATCAAGCCCGGGCGGTTTGACCATGAGCGGCTCATCGAGCCCCATTAGGGTGAGCGGGCTCACAAACGGCACGTCCTATACGTTTACGGTGACGGCGACCAACAGCAGCGCTGCTCCCGGCCCGGCGTCGGTCCCTTCCAATGCGGTGACGCCGCGCTCGCCGCAGACGATCAACTTTGTCAATCCGGGCGCGCAGAACTTCGGCACCACGCCGACACTGACGGCATCGTCGAGCGCAAGTTTGCCGATTGCCTTTACATCCTCGACCGCGGCCGTGTGTACGATCACCCCCGGCGGCGATCTGACCTTCCACAGCGCAGGGAACTGCACGATTGCTGCGGACCAGGAGGGTGACGGCACCTATCTGCCGGCGCCAACGGTGAGCCAGAGCTTCACCGTCGATGCGGTTGCTCCGGGCGCGCCGACCGCGGTGACGGCGACGCCAGGCGATGGTGAAGCGATCGTCCAGTTCACGGCGCCGTCGAACACAGGTGGTTCGGGCATCAACCTCTACACCGTCACGTCGAGCCCCGGCGGCCACGTCGCGACGAACAATGTGAGCCCAGTCACGGTTACGGGTCTTTCCAACGGCACACCCTATACGTTCACGGTGACAGCGACCGGCAACGGAGGACTGGGGCCGGCGTCCGGCGTCTCCAATGCGGTCACCCCGATGGGGTCGCAGACGATCACCTTCGCCAATCCCGGCCCGCAGAACTATGCGACGCCGGTGAACCTGACGGCGAGCGCCAGTTCCGGGCTTCCCGTAGCCTGGCAATCCATGACGCCCGGCGTCTGCGTCGTCACCTCAAGCGGTGCGGTAACCTTCCGTAATGGTGGCGATTGCGAGATCGAGGTCTCGCAAGCTGGCAACGGCGCTTTTCTCGCTGCCCCTTCCGTCCGTCAACTGTTCCAGGTCTCCGCGCCGAACTTCGTTTTCACTCCGGCTTCCGGCGCGCTTCCGACGGCAACGGCAGCGACGGCCTACAGCCAAACCTTCAGCGTCAGCGGCGGAACGGGGCCACATAGCTATACGGTCGCGGTCGGTGCCTTGCCGAGCGGCCTGGTCCTTTCCTCCGGAGGTGCCCTGTCCGGCACACCGACGGCGGATGGAACCTTCAACTTCACAGTGAGCGCCAGGGATACCTACGGCGCGTCCAGCACCAGCAGCTACAGCCTGATTGTTCGGGTGCAGGCGCCGGTTGCCGGCGCTACGACAAAGACGGTTGCCGCCAACTCGTCGGCGAATGTGATTGCGCCCAATCTTTCCGGTGGCGCCGCCGCTTCCGTAACCATCACCGCCGCGCCATCGCACGGCACAGCCACGGTGGCCGGGACGTCGTTCAACTATACGCCGACCGCGGGTTTCTCCGGTACTGATAGCTTCAGTTACACCGCAACGAACGCGACCGGGACATCAGCGCCGGCGACGGTTACGGTGACGGTGTCTGCGCCGATCTTCGCCTTTACGCCCGTTCCTGGATCGCTTTCCGGGGCGACCGTTGCCCAGCCCTACGATCAGACGATTTCGGCGGCCAACGGAACCGGGCCTTACAGCTACGCGATCACCGGTTCGCAGCCGCCGGGCCTGACGCTTGCAGCCGACGGCCGCCTGTCGGGCACGCCGACGACGGACGGCAACTACAGCTTCACGATCGAGGCGACCGACGCGAACGGCGCAACCGGCTCTGCCACCTATAGCCTGGCAGTCGCGGTCGAGGCGCCGTCGGCCGGCGCCGTCGCTGCCACAGTTGCCGCCAATTCGACGGCAAACACCATTTCGCCCAGCCTCTCGGGCGGCGCGTCCGCATCGGTGGCGATCGCAAGTCCGCCGTCGCGCGGTGCGGCGTCGATCTCCGGCTTGCAGATCCTCTATACACCTGAGCCAGGCTATTCGGGCACCGACAGCTTCACCTACACCGCATCGAATGCGACCGGCACATCCACGCCGGCAACCGTCACGGTGACGGTCTCGCCGCCGCTGCTTGTCTTTTCTCCGGCCGGTGGCACGCTTGCGGCCGCCGTCCCCGGGGTTTCCTATAGCCAGAGCCTGACGGCCAGCGCCGGAACGGCCCCCTATTTCTATCAGGTCACATCCGGAGCATTGCCGGGCGGGCTGACGCTCGATCCAGCCAGCGGCGCGATCTCCGGGCAGCCGGCAGCCGACGGCGATTTCAGCTTCACCGTGACGGCGACCGATGCCAATGGTGCGACAGGGCAGGCGAGCTA
>NZ_JTLA01000259.1:0-200 GCF_000799055.1 Ensifer sp. ZNC0028 | reverse complement strand
GGCGGGTTCTCGGAGATGGCGAAGATCGCAAGCCTTGCGACGCTGCACGGCGTGCGCATCGTGCCGCATGTCTGGGGCACCGGCGTGCATATCGCCGCCGCACTGCAGTTCATGGCGGCGATGACGCCCGATCCGGTGCGGGTGAGCCCGATCGAGCCGATCCTGGAGTTCGACCGGACGGAAAACCCGTTCCGACAGGC
>NZ_JTLA01000258.1:0-269 GCF_000799055.1 Ensifer sp. ZNC0028 | reverse complement strand
GATGACGTTGTTGGCATGCACCCGCTTCAAAAGGCAGCCGACCATCGGGATACGGGCCCTCGGGATGTCCAGGTAGAAGTTCTGTGGCAACTGGTACTTCGTCAGGATACCGATCAACGCGCCGCTCTTCGAAAGCTTGATAATCTCGCAACGGCGCGAACTCAGCTGTGTCATGCCCCTCTCGGTGTACTCGATGCGGGCTTCGTTCCGCGTGTCCTCCATCGGGAAGTTGGTTTCCCGATCGTACATGAAGGACTCTTCCTTGTTCA
>NZ_JTLA01000257.1:0-408 GCF_000799055.1 Ensifer sp. ZNC0028 | reverse complement strand
ACGATGCCCCGGTCATTACCTCGGGTATTCAGAGCGGTGCGGTGACAGAGATCGCCGACAAGGCGACGGGTGAGAATACTGTGACGCATACACAGGGCGGCACGATCGGCTTTTCCGACGTCGACACACTGGATCAGCACAGCGCCAGCTTCAAGGCGAACGGCAACGGCTATCTCGGTACCTTCTCGCTCGGTTCGCTGAACCAGACAACCGACAAGGTCGGCTGGAACTTCCAGGTTGCCGACAACGTGCTGGACTCGCTGCAGGCCGGCCAGACGCTGACGCAGACCTATGACGTCACCGTCGACGACGGCAAGGGCGGTACCGCGACGCAGACGGTGACGATCACGATCACCGGTACCAACGATGCCCCGGTCATTACCTCGGGTATTCAGAGCGGTGCGGTGA
>NZ_JTLA01000256.1:0-282 GCF_000799055.1 Ensifer sp. ZNC0028 | reverse complement strand
AGCAGGTCGGCACCCCCGACGAGATCTACGACCATCCGGTCTCGCCTTTCGTCTACGGCTTCATCGGCCAGTCGAACTGCCTGTCGGTCACGCTGCAGAACGGCGAGATCTGGTTCGAGGACCGGCCGATCGGCTTGCGCGCGCCGTCCGAAGCCGACGGTCCGGCCAAGCTGCACTTCCGCCCGCACGACATCGAGCTGATCGACGGCTGCGGCGGTTGTCTTGCCGGCCTCGTTGCCGCCAGCCGCCGGGTTGCCGGCACCCGCCATCTCGAACTCGACC
>NZ_JTLA01000255.1:0-247 GCF_000799055.1 Ensifer sp. ZNC0028 | reverse complement strand
ATGACGGGTGCTGCAATCGGTGTTGCCGGAACGGTCGCGGGCGTGGCGCTCGGCGTCATCGTCTGCCTCAACATCGAATCCATCCGGCAGTTCTTTTCCTGGATTTCGGGAACGACGCTCTTCAGCCCTGAGCTTTATTTCCTTAGCCAGCTTCCGGCCGACATGAACGCCGACGAGACCGCACTCGTCATCGTCATGGCACTGACCCTTTCCTTCCTCGCCACGATCTTTCCGGCCTGGCGCGCCT
>NZ_JTLA01000025.1:0-37577 GCF_000799055.1 Ensifer sp. ZNC0028 | reverse complement strand
TTAACCGAAGAACGCCGGTGGCGATCGCACGTGAAGCTTTCGTCGCGGCGTGTCTGGAGGCGGGTCTGCCAGCCAAGGGCGTAGCCCACGTCACCACACTCGGCAACAAAGGCGACCACAGTCGCACTGCGGCATAATCCAGGACGGGGAGGCCCAGATGTTTGACCCCGTAGACAGTGCCTGGATAAGCCCGACCGAGTTGCACTTCCTGCAAGGGGTTTTCGACCGGGTGTGCATGTGGTGCAACATTGATCGGCCCAGCAAGCGTGCCGACCGGCTCGCACGCTACTTGTTGCATGAGTTTCGGGCCGGCATTCGCGACGAAACGGCTCTCTTTGAAGCAGCAATGTGGCGCGAGGCGGCTCGTTCGAAATCCGAACCGAGCCATGAGTATGGAAAAGGGCTCGGCGACTTTACCATCAACTAGATCCGTGGCGCGCCCTCGGCGCGCCACTCTATTGAACCGCTCACCATTGGACACCTAACTTCGCGCAGACGCCATACTTGGCCGCAGGTTCGCCTACCATACTGTTCAACAAATGCCACCGATCACTGTGGCACGGAATCGCCAGTCGGAGGTGCGCTACGGCGAAGAAGCTGCTCGCCGGCGTTCGTGAGCTACCGAAAGAAGAGACCCCGGGTCCGAAACGGGGAAGGACCCAGGGCCTTTCATCTGAGCGTTCGACTTCACAGACGGAATTATCTTCGGCCGGACCGGAGCCGGTTTCAAGCCCTCATCGGCCACAGCGCGAGTGTGGCCCAGCCCTGCCCCGCCGGAACTGCGGTCGGCGTTCAGCCCAGAAGAGTGCGGGATCACCCGTTTGCGCGATTGCTGGGGCGATCGTTGAAATATCCTCCGAGAATTGCGAGACCCGCACAGAAAACGAGGATGAGAATGGCGATTGGCATCGTGAAGTTTTTCATTCAAGAGAAGGGATAGGGCTTCCTCTCTCCCGATAACGGCGGGACAGAAGTATCTGTCCACGTGTCGGCAATTGACGGGGAAGGCTGATCACCAAGCCGGCCATTTGTAGCACCGCAATCCCGTTTGCCGGAGTAGAGCAGCCAGGTAGCTCAGCCGCTCATAGCCATCGCCGCCGGAATCGTCTCAGGCTAGATGTTCGCTAAACATTGCTGACGGAGGACATACTGGTGAGGGGATATCTGTTTGGCATCTTGGTTGTTCTCGCTGCCTTCATTGTCAGCAAATGCGAGCTAAGAGACCGTGAAAGAAATCGGTGGAGGCTATCGTCCGGCGAAAACCGAATAGGATTCGCGTTGCTCTCGGCTATCTTTATCGCGGCCTCAGCCCTCTTGTTATGCCCTTGACGGCCGGCCCCTACGTCTCCGCGCACTGTCAGCGCTTCAACCCGTAGGCAAAGACCAAGACGGTACCGCCCACGCCAGCGGGTAAGCACCAGGCCTCGAAACTCGAAAATCGGTATCGTGACATGCCTTTAGCGCAATGGGTGGGGCATAGAATGGGGTCGAAAACGCCCCGACGCTGTGCACCAGTTCGCGGTCCCGAAAAGTCAGGTGGCTGAATGGGGGCCCAGTTGCTCCGATGTCTTTGAGGATACTGGCGCTGGCGCCAGCAACGTGATTGCTCCCTCGCGGTCATTCTTCAAAGATTTCAGCGGTTGCGCCTTGATGGCCGCTCCTGAACTCGAAGCCAAGGCCTGAGACACCTTCATTGGCCCGGACAGTGACATGTTCAACCCGGATCACGCTCGGCCGAGCTCCATCGATAGTCCCCGGAATGGAGCCTATGGGCACTATCCCGACCTCAGGCCCTGCTTTCCCCGGACGGGGCCGTTTCTTTAAACTGAGCGTCCCGGACCTAGGTCTGATAACCCCTCCGCAGAGGTCCTAATCCGTCGTCGGATCCAAAGCCCCCTGCGTTGTTGATTGAATAACAACCCACGTGACCTCAAATGACGCCGAATGAAATCCCGGGATTCGTGAATGAGTTGATCGCGGCTGGCTGCGAAATCACCGCCATTGGCCGCGGGATGTATGTGATCGGTGAGGTAAAGGCGGCATCCGCAGAGGTTCGTCGAATAACAAAGAAATACGGGGAGAGAGATCCGCTGAGGCTGGAAATTATCGCCTACCTATGGTCGATCGGCCGATACATAGAACCGGAGACCGAGGAGACGGGGCATTGAGTGCGTCCTAACTGGAAGCCGCCGAAGATAGTCTTTTCGTCATAGGTGCAATCGTGCATTGTGCGCGGCCGAGAGGAGGAGGCTCATGTCCTACGATTGGGAAGGCGCTAGACGTCAACGGTACAGGCACGCACGGCTATGGCTTTTCGTTGCCTTCGCAGCTTGGCTGGTCGCTCTGACTTATCGCAATGGTTGACTTCGTGTGCACTTAGCTGCTCAATTGCGCGTGGCCTGCCGTCAAAGTTGGAACCAGTCCCCAGGGCTGGTCGTTGTAGAGCGTGAGCCCGAGCATCCCTTCCCCCTCCGCGAGGGCTCGCTTGGCACAAGCACGAACGTTGGCCCCGTTGGTTGCACTTTGGGGCCATTTTTTTGCGAAGACCGGAACTCAATACCGGCGTCGGCGTTTCTGCCGTGTGGCACCTCTGAACCCGATCAAGATTTCCCAATCACGATCCCTCCGGATGTGAAGCCACAAAGTGCCCCAATGGCCTCGCCTTAACCGGCGAGGCCATACCTTTTGACGCGTAGGCACTTTTGCGCCTAGCGGCCACGGCGGCCGGCGCCATAGCCTTCGCCCTTCTCACACGGAGGACCTGACATGGACGATGACTTAAACCTTGGCGAATTGGATGATGTAGACCTGCATTTGCTGTTCACCGCCGCAACCATCCTCTTCCCCAACGCCTCAGAGGACGAGGTGTTTCGTGAAATAACCGAAGAGGCACAGCGGCGGGGGTGGACAATGGCGCCGACTGATGTGGCAGTGCACTGATCCTGGCTAAACGCAGCGCTACTACCCTTTTCCTATAACGACAAACGCGATGCGTCGGATTGCCTCGGCAAAGCTAACGCCCAGCGCCATTGCTGCGATACCGGTCACACCGAGCGCCCCGATCCCCATCAACTTCCATCGCTTCACATCGTCGGTTATCGGCCTCATTTCGGAAACATCCTCGCCGATCGTGACAACCGAGGCGTCGACGTGGCCGACGCGATCGGCGCTGATCCATGCGTCGATGCACGGCGGCGCGGCTCGTCGCCGCCTTATCCTCCGCCCGCATCGATCCTTCTTCCAGCCGCCGAATAGATTCCTGCAGGCTCCGCATGCCTGCCACCAGCTCCCCGAGCTGGCGATGTACTGCCGCATCTTCAGATGGTGCCATCAGCCCGTTCCCCGTGTCTTGTGCATTCCGCCTTCGTCGAGATCGCCGCGGCACAGATTCCCATGGCGGTCCGGTCAATCTTCCGCTGATCTGCCGGCATCGCCCTTCGCGCACCGATCAGGTCGGTTCCGACGATGCTTCTAAGAGCCGTCACACTCGCCGGCCCCGAAGTTCCACAGCCCGCCAGCATTAAGGCACGAATCGTAATCAGTGCGGTTCGAATGAGCGCGGCTCGCCGCTTCATTTGTTCTGCCTTTCAATCTTGGTGGTGGCGGACTGCGCGCCGTCCGCGCGGATCTCGATGACGAGCCAGGTGATGCCGGCGAGCGCGAGCCCGCCGGCGATTGTACGCGGCCACATGTCAGCGAGCCGGCGCGCGGTTCACCGATCAGCGGCCAGTGATGAACATGAAGGCTGCGATCGAGCCGATGACGATGAGCAGCGCGGCGATGCCGGCGGCGTAGGGATTGTTGACGCCGAGCACCGCGGCCAGCGCCGCCGAACAAGCCACCGACTGTCGTCACCGCCGTTCCGCTCTGGGTGGCCGGCACGTCGTCGGCCTTCGCCGCTTCCAGCTTCACACCGGGCAGCTCGGCCCGTGCCCGCGACGCCTCGAGCGCGTCGAGAAAGTTGCGATACTAGCCGGCGATCGGCTTCGCTTTGTCGGTGCTGATGATGCGTCGCGCGCCGACCAAATCGTTGTCGACCTGGTTGAAATAGTCGGCGAGCTTCTTCCCGGTGAAGATGCCACCGATCATGCCGTCGAAGAGAATGCGAATGGCCATCGGCATCTCGGCGGCCTTCTCAGGCGCGTCGGCGATGCCGAACTTCTCATAGTTTTGCTTGCCGGTGATCTGCGGCAGCCCACGGCCACGATAGAGCCAGCCATCATCGGGCGCGGTGTTACCCATCCGGCCGCCATAGACCTTGTTCGCCAGCTTGCACGGGTTTCGGGCGAAGGGCTTGGCGCTGGCGATCGTCGCGAACCGGGTCGGCCACACCTGCGTGAGACGCTCGGCCGAGTAGCTGAGGTTCTCGGTCACCGGCTGCATCGTGCGCCGGTCGGTCGCCAGCATGTAGGCGAGCCACCGGTTGTCGATCACTTTGCCGGTCGACTGACGATGATCCACTCGTCAAGGATGGCGTTCATACCGTCGATCTTTGTCTGCAGCAGACGGCCGCCAAAAGGCGCGCCCCTCGCATAGGCGAGGAACGTTGTTCTGTTCATGGGGTTTTTCCTTTAGGTGAGGAGGTGCTAAAGTGGTTGTATCGCCAGCACGGAGGCAGCCATGGATTGCTCCGATAACTTTGATATTCAGTGCCAAGTATGCGGCGGGCGCGAGCGGCTCACATTCTCCGAAATGGAGTTGAAAGAACTCATTCAGTGCTCCCGTTGCGGCACAGCGCGCGGCATGCAAAAAGACGACATTTTGAGAATCTGTCGTGACGCGGCAAAAATGACGCGGCAAAGGCTGTGATAAATGTCTTGGTAAAGCTCGGACGGGCGCAGCTCTCCTTCGTATTGCCTCATCACCGTGAGCAGCTGCGAGCAGCCAGGAACCCTACGTTGTACGATCTGTTCGAGTCCTACGCGTTGGCCGCGCAGACCCTCGACAATCTGCTGAAGGAGCACCCTCGCCGCGGGGAATTGATCAACGAGTATCAGACGCTGTGCCTGGACATGCAGGCCGAAGTAGTCGCGCTGCTGAAACAAATTGAGCTAGCGGCACCTCAATCCCGAACCTGAGAGTTCGTTTGAAGGATAGCCAGTCCGCCTCCAGAGGTGCATACTCTCTCCATCGTTGGACAGCACAACGGGCGCGGCGGCTGGGAGATCATAAGCGCTTTCGCCCTAACTGGAGGAGTTGCGCTATGTTTGATCAGACGCGCACCGGATACATTCTTCCCGAAGATTTCGCTGTCATCGCCACGGCCTTTGAAAAGGTCGTCAGCGCGCGCAACATCGGTCGCCATAGCGACGAGGCAGACTGCCTCGCGCGCCGGGCCATCAGACTTTACATGGACGGCACACGGAATGAATGGGAGCTTGAACTCCGGCTCAGAAATTCCTGCCGGCAGTTTTTCGAGCACACGTCGCGACACGCCCACAGCAGCACCCAGGTTGTGGATCTGCTTCCGCAGCTATCTGCCTGGGCGAGAAGCCTCACGTCATCCCCAGAGGATGCAACCGCGCTCACGGAACGGACGCTTCAACATGCAATCGACCATATGGCGGAGTTCGTTGAAACGTCGGATGTGCGGCGATGGCTGGTTCGGATTATGGTCCAACTTCGCCTCGGTCACAGCCTGCGCCACCGACGAAGGTCACCTGATGGGCTATGACTGGAACGGCAGCCGTGGCCGCCGTATGAAGATTGCGCGATTTGGAACGGCCGTCGCACTGGCGGCCCTGCCATTCGCGGCTCCCAGTGTTACCAGCGCGCTGCGCGCTCTTTGACAGGATGCGAAACACCGGTTGCGATCAGGGCTATCCCAGCCGCAATACGGTCGCGTGAGAAGAAATACTCTAATCTCTGCAAATGCGTGCTCCCTCCCCCCGCACTGGCCGCCTTGCTTACGGCCAAAGCTCAAGCGCCTCCCTCTTTCTCTCAGGCAGACGGGCAACGCGCTCCGAAAATGGTGGTCTCCGACTAGCACTACGTTGTTCGCAGGCGCAGGCGCGGCCATTGCCCGACATTCAACGTCTCTACCGCCTGGGTGGGTGTCATGATGACCGCACCAGAGAATTCAGCTTTGTACGGCAAGCGGGTAAAGTTCTCGTCGGTCGTCACGAAAACGTCGCGCTCGGCGTTTTCATGCGCCCAGAAGGCCTGGGCCGCGCCCAGCCGGTTGCGCCACTCCCAGGCACCGACACTGCGCAAATCCTTTCTGTCCAGGCCGTGTGCTGCCGCGTAGTCGGGCCATCGCGGAGCTATCGTTGGGAAGAGGGTTTTAAAGATAAGACGCTCACGATCGATCGCCGCTTCATCGCTCATGACCGCGAAGCCATGGAACGAAAACCTATGCCTTGCAATCGGCCGCAAAAGCGCAATCTCTCCAAGGCCGACAGCAATCAACCGCCTTTGGAAGTCCGCAAAGCGATTGAGGTGCGCACCGCCCGGCTGACGTTCGCAAGCGCTCGACGCCAACATGGCGATATCCGCCTTTCCGCGTCTCGCCGCTTCAATCAGTGTCAGGACATCCCCCTGGGCTGGCCTGTTTTCATCGACATCGATGAACAGTTGGTATCCAGTGTGAAGCTCGACATCGATCCCCCCGTTGTTCTGGCCGCAGGGGATGTTAACGGCTGGCCATTTGTGGACAAGTCTTGCTCACGATTTTCCCGCGCGGGCCTTGTTTTGAGCGAGGCGCCCGATACCGTCGGTGAAGAACCGCAACGAAAGGGATGGGATCGAACGCGTCTCACCGACCCCATTCGTTCTTCCGGCCACCGCAGTCACGGCCGTATCATCGAGGTTATCCAAGCTGTCCAGCTCCCGCCAAGCGTGTTCGAACCTCGAGTTCGCAGACTGCCAGGGTGGCATGGCTCTCCTCGCGCTTACGCGGGCCAGGACAACGCCGCCTGCCCGTTCAACAGTTACTACCACGCTGCGATAGCTGTCGTCTTCTGCGATCTCGTCAGCAACCGACCTACCGTGGGCCACTGCCTGGCTGTTAGTGGCATGGAACGATCCGATGTGATCGCGGTTCACTCGCCCAAGAAGATGGATGTGAAAGAAATATCGACGCATCTTGCTACCCCAGCTGCGGCACGACTTTCTACTTCTTAGCAGTTCCCGGAGCTCACCGCGCGTGACAGTTGCGTGACGCACTCCCAGGGCTCCTCCAAGTCTGCTGGGCGGCGTGTGAGGCTGACTGCAGCAGCCTTTTACGAAAGACTGTTCACGGCGGCCGCGGGGGGTGGGTAGCAAGCGTCCGTCGGATTGTGCGGCCAGTGGAGAGGACCATGTTTCTCGCACGACAGTCGCCGTTCCGCACAACGCCCGAATTCTGGTTGATCATGCAGACGAGCTTTGAATTCAAGAACGAGGGAATAGCGCTTCATGGCGAACTGGAGTTTGATCCCGGAAATCGATAGAGCGGCATGGCCTGCCCCGTCCGCGCAGGCCATTCGACATCCTCGGAACGAGCCGTTGCATCGGGCTCGTGAAGTGCTGCTCCCTTAGTCCGAAGCGGACTTGGCGCCTCGGACAACAGCCATCGCTATCCAGCGTAACTCAAATTGATTAGTCAGCATCCTACGTATTTCATTGCTTTCTGGCCGCCAAACTGCAACAATATACTTGTAATTGCGCACCAGAAAAACACAATCTATAGACGAGAGAGTGCTGGTTTTATTGCCGCGCAATTCCTCGATCTAAAAACGCGCATACGGTTTGAACCTCCGCGCTCACGGAGGTTCAAGCGCCTTTGCCAGAACAGGGCAGACGCACATCCGCCAGCTTCCCGGCAGTCCCGTTGACCGATCATTATATTGCCTTCGCGCCTGAGGGTTAAACAGTAGAAGTCGCTCATCGTGCCCCTTATGGGGCTGGCCTTGGAGTACGTAGCGTTATCGCAAAAGGGGGAGTTGGGAATGTGGAAGACGGATTGGCCAAAAATGGCGGTAAGCTCCGAAGCGATCGTGGTCCTTCGTCGAATTTTGCGCGACTGGTGCGACGAGCGCGGACACCTAACCGAAAGTCAAGAAAGCGGCCGCACCGCCAGGTCGCTGATCAATTGGTACGAATTCGGTGTGACCAATGAAGACGAGCTGGCGAGACTGATCCGCGACGACATCAAAATTGCTGAAGCCTGAGTTGGTGGCCACCATAAGGGGAGATTTTCAGACCTTGCTTCAAGAAGTCCGGGGACCTTAGAGGACCGACACACGAGTGGCAGTCCGCGGGAGACTGCTCCGCTTGTCGCGTCCGAAAACGCATGCTGCGCGGCCCATGAGATCCGAAAGCGAAAAAGCGTCACCCGCCGTGGCCGCGTGGCGCCGAGTCCGTTGGGAAAGAGATCGAACCGGTGGACACGCTCGCGAAAGGATTGCAGAAAAGAAACATCCATCAATGCTTGAGGACATCCCGAATTGAACAAAGACCGATCCGCGTTGGCAAACCTCGCACATGCGTTCTATCGCGACCATAAAAAGGTGCTGGGTCTCATCAAAGAGGACAATTCGGGGTCTGGCTTTGAGCCCGCCGTCCATCGGCTGTTTGGTAGCAACCCGGCGCCAGAGAATTTGGTCAGGATTGGCAAGAGCGAGTATATATTCTCCGACCTCACCAAGAGCCAGGTGAGCTTTCTGCCGGCGCGATGGCGTCAGGAATTGGATCAGACGAATGGCACGTGGCGTGGCTGCGAAAACTGGTGGGCAGGCTATCCGCTTATCAGCTTTGTAGAGCTCCGTGCCGGCGATCTCGACGCCAAAGGATATCTCAGACTGAATGCGGAAGTTGGCCCGATTTCGAACCTCCGTATGCGCGAAGCTATCATCGAAACGATCAGGACGGCCGCATCGGCAATGGGTCTTGAGCGGATCCAGTTCCAACCCGGTGCTTCTGACAAGGGGCGCCTCTATTCGCGGTTCTTGCGGCGAAATTCCATTGCCCTGAACGATATCGCCGATCCGGGCGAAATCGAGAGAAAATTCGTGCAGCTCATTAATAGCTTCGAGCCAGAGTTCGAACTGGTCGCTAACGTCATACCGCAATTCCCGTGCCCAAACGACGCGCCGTAGACCGACGAGTGCAGACAGAACCGATCGGGAAGAATGGTCGCCAAGGGTGCGCCACCGCAAGCACCGTTAACCATTTGTTAACCATTTCTGGTACGAAAACGTGAATGAAAGTGCTTGGCGCGACACCTCAAACAAATGTCGTCCGGGCAGCCTTAAGAGCGGGTCGCCTCGTTTCTTGGGGTGACGGTCTCGCCATTATGGCGAGCACCCTTGTGGTTAACCGTTAAAAGTGTCCCACCATTGCTAGCTTTATTGTGCCGGACTGGCCTGCAGGTCCGGGGGCTGGCCTATACTTTCGGGGCTTTTAACTTGAGCAGCATTCTAACAAATACCGCGGCAATGGCCGCGCTTCAAACCTTGCGGACGATTGGCGCGGGTATGGCTGGCACGCAGCAGCAGTTAAGTTCGGGGCTCAGGGTTGAGAGCGCATCCGATAACGCCGCTTATTGGTCGATATCGACGACCATGCGCTCGGATAACAAGGCGACCTCAGCGGTCGCGGATGCGCTCGGCCTGGCAGCGGCCAAGATCGACGTTGCCTACACTGCGGTCGATACGGTCAGCGAAATCCTCTCGGAATTCAAGGCCAAGCTCATTGCTGCCAAGGAGCCGGGTGTGGGCGCAGCCAAGATCCAGGCCGAGCTCGAGCAATTGAAAGGCCAGCTGGTCAGCGTTTCGAAATCGGCAAGCTTCAACGGCGTCAACTGGCTGGAGACCGACATTGCCAATATCAACGACAGCGACCTCAACAAAGTCTCGTTAACCTCGTCTTTCATTCGGTCGCCTGATGGCGTCAGCATTGGCAAGACTGATTTCCATCTGTCCGAGATTGCGCTGTTCAACAAAACGGGTGGCGGCCTCTTACAGGCCGATACGCGTAAGATGCTGACCCTCGGCGGCATCAGAAACCATGACACCTACATGGATGCCCACGGGTTCATCCACATGGACACGTCAAACACCGCAATCGGGGCTCGCGCAGTCAAGGATTTCAATTTCGCCGGACCTCTAACCTTTGGCACGACCGACACCATCAGTTTCGACATCACGGTTGACGCTGACAATCCCGCCGACCTGGACCCGCCGCATAATCCTGGCAAGACGACCAACATCATTATCGATCGAGCGATGGTCGACACCCTGTTCCCGGCCGCAAGCGGCGTCATTTCCAGCTACACGCAGTATGCCTCGCTGCTTAACCACGCACTCGTCCAGGCAAATTCGGGGGCGCGGGCCACAACCTACGTCGACAACAACGGCATTCCCATCCCTAATCGAATTGGCATCCAGACGCAGGAAAACTCCGGGCTTGATGGGTCGTCGGTCGAAATCGCCGGTTTTACCAGCAGTGTCGGATCTGGCGGTATGTCAGACTCCCTTAACTACGGGGTCCGCGGTTCCGCGATGTCGCTCGCTTTTTCGCCTTTTGAGGTCTACGCCGATGGCGACAACCTTGACGGCGTTGAACTCCGTTTCAGTTTCAGCGTCAACGGGGCTCCAGCCACGGACCACGTCTTCGACCGTACCTATGTCAATTCGCTCCTGTCGAAGACCAACGGAAAAATCGAGACCTCGGACGAAATGGTGACCTTGCTGCAGTCCTTGATCAGCGCAGACTGGCCTGACGTCATCATCAAGGCAACCAGCCCGTCTGCGATTTCTGTCCGTTCGGACAAGGCTGTTGACCGCCTCTCGGGTAGCAGAACCTCAATCGGGTTCACCGGTATCAAGGTGAGCATCGAGCCGCTGGCCGAGCAGAACCTGCTGGACATCGATATTGTTGCCAATCCGCAGAAGCTGGATATGTACATCGGCTATCTCGAGGTCGTTTCGGCTGACGTGATCGATGCCGGCGCGACCCTCGGCGCGCTTAAAACGCGCATCGATATGCAAGAAGGCTTCGCGCAAACGCTCATGGACACGATCGACAAGGGTGTCGGGCGTCTCGTCGACGCTGACATGAATGAGGCCTCGACAAGGCTCAAGGCGCTTCAGGCCCAGGAACAGCTGGCAATCCAATCGCTCCAGATTGCAAATTCCAATGCTGGCAACATCTTGCAACTGTTCCGATGAGTACGCCTCGCCCCATTTTAAGTTGTAGATTCAAGTGATTTGCGATACGAGCGTGGCGTTTGCCTTGCCTCCGCTAGGAACTGCAATGAACGCATCTACCTTATCCAGCACGGCGGCAACTGCCGGCGGGCTGACCATCTGCGTGGTTTTGACCGCAACGCCAGCCTATTCTCTCGACAAGATCCGCTTCGGTACCGATTGGCTCGCGGAGGCCGACCATGGTGGATTCTATCAGGCCCTCGCCGATGGCACATATGCGGAGTACGGCCTCGACGTTGAGATCCAACAGGGCGGACCGGGCGCACAGAACCGCACCCTGCTTCTGACCGGCAAACTCGATTTTTACCTCGGTACGCAGCAAGAGCAACTCGTCGGTGTCGAGCAGGGTATTCCCCTTGTCGATGTTGCCGCCTTCTATCAGAAGAACGCGCAGGTCATCCTGACCCACCCAGACGCCGGCATCGAGAAGTTCGAAGATCTCGCCAAGCTCGAAACGATTTTCATGACGCATGGCGGGTTCGGGGCGTACTTCGAGTGGATGAAAGCGAATTTCGCTGGTTTCCGCGACGAACAGTTCAAGCCGTACAATTTCTCTTCCGCTCCGTTTCTCGCCGACAGAGGCTCCGCGCAACAAGGATTGATCACGGCCGAACCCTATGAGATCCAGCGGCAGACCGGCAAAGAGCCGAACATATTCCTCCTTGCTGACAGCGGATATGCGCCCTACGCCACGATGATCACCGTCCGGCAAAGCCTCATCGATCAGAACCCCGATCTCGTGCAGCGCTTCGTCGATGCCTCCATCGAGGGCTGGTACAATTATCTCTACAGCGACAACGCCGCTGCAAACGAGCTGATCAAGAGAGACAACCCGGAGATGACCGATGGCCAGATCGCCTTTGCCATCGGCAAGATGAAGCAATATGGGATCGTCGATTCCGGTGAGGCGCTGACCAAGGGTATCGGCTGTCTATCCGCCGAACGCTACAAGCAGTTGTTTGATGAGCTGGTGAAGGTGAAGCTGCTGAAGCCCGACACCGATTACAGGAAGGCTTTCGACCCCCGGTTTTCGTGCAAGGGTGTTGGAATGTCGCTGAAGGAGAAATCTTGAGAGCGAATGGGAGGCGTCCATTGGTTCTTGTCTAAGTCCACGTCGGATCATTCTCGCGGCGCCATCAGGACCGCTCGCTTTCATGCCAATGGCGAAGGGCAAGGGACGACAGTATAGACGTAAAATAGAACATTGCCGCTCCGAGAACGGCGAGCAGGACGAGGCATGCAAACAGGCGCGGCATGTTCAGCCGGTACTGCGCCTCCAGCAGTCTAAAGGCCAAGCCGGCATTGTTGCCGGCCTGCCCGGCCGCGAACTCACCGACAACTGTCGCCACCAGCGCGAGGCCGCTAGCGGTCTTGAGACCAGCAAAGAAGCCTGGATGTGCTGACGGCAGTTTCAAATAAACGAGAGCCTGCCAACTCGACGCGCTGTAGGTCTTCAAGAGATCGGCATGATTTCGGTCAGCGCTTTTCAAGCCTTGCAGCGTATTCAGCATGATCGGGAAGAACGTCACGAGGAACGCACATATCAACTGCGCGATCCATGGCGTCGGCGCGTAAACCAGGATCAACGGCGCTATCGCGACGATCGGCGTTACCTGCAATGTCACCATGAGCGGCGACAACAAGGTCTCGATCCATCGAGATTGCGCCAGGACCACCGCCGCGCATCCCCCACCTACGACAGCAAGGAGTAGCGCCACGAAAGCCGTTTGCATGCTAACCCAAAGTGCCGGCCCTAAAAGGGCCAGTCCGTCACAAGTGCAGCAATGACTGCGTCCGGCCGCGGGACGATGTACGGCGGAACATCAGAGAACTCAACGTAGGCCGCCCAACAGCCAATTACCGCGCATGCACCGAGGATTGCCACGAAGAGGCGGAATGGCAGGTCGTCCGGAAAAATATTCAATTTGCCTTCCTGGCGCAGCAACGATCGCGGAATCGTATCAAACTCAGTGAACCACCAAACCGCTTACCGGGCCGAGATTTCTCGAACCTTGTCCCATGACGGACCCAGCCGAAAACTTCATCGGCGTCAGACATTCTCGCCGGGCAAAGTTCCGGACGATACGCGATGCGACACGGAACCCACAAACGCATTGACTGAATACGGGGCGTGCGGCGTCGCTGTACCCACCATAAGGCGATGTCGCTTATGAAGTGAACGCCTTCGCGACCGGCCGGATCCGCCTCAGCGCGACACGACCGGTCGGGCAATCCCTCAGAATCGACCGCGAATCTACTGCAGCGTTCCGCGTCGGCATGTCCAGACCTCTTTGACCTCATTCTGGTCGCGGGCGCTGAAATGTAACATTGAACGTGCAAGTTGGCGTGAAATGGTAAGATCACACACGGCTAATGCAGCAGTAATGCAAAGGGCCGGCAGTGCCTTGCAACCGAGCTCTACGCAGCAGCTAGACTTGTTGCGAGACCTGGCCGGCAAGCAGATCAATGTGCCTTCTGGATGAGCAGATGAATGGTAGACTGAGATTACCTGGCGCACTTTGGCGGCGCCGCTTTACCGGAATGTTAATGGCCGCTGGTAGCGTGATGGCTTGGCCGGTATCGGCGCAAGACGGAATCGAGCCGGACGCGGATCGGATCCTGGCCGCGATGAGCGAAACTCTCAAGTCGACGCCGACACTCAGCGTCGACTACGATGTGGATCAAGAAGTCGTTAATTTGCGAGGTCAGAAAATCCAGTACAGCGCCTCCGGCTCCATCGCCGTCGATCGCGCACGAGGTTTTCGAATGAAGCGCATGGGCCCCTTTGCCCAGGCGGAGGTGATATTCGATGGCGACACGATATCACTGCACGACCAAGTGCTGAACGTTTACGCGCAGCTTCAAAGCCCCGGCCCCAGTGTTGAAGATGCGGCCGAGGAGCTTCGCGCCGCCACGGGACTTGATGCACCGGGAGCCGATTTTCTGGCAGGCGATCCCTATGCCGTTCTCACTGACGGCGTGACGGAAGGAACCGTTATCGGATCGGCCTTTGTCAACGGGGTGGAATGCGACCATCTCGCCTTCAGGACCGACATTGTCGACTGGCAGATCTGGATCAGCAGGGGCAGCAGGCCTTTGCCGCTCAAATACGTCATCACAACCAAATGGACCGCCGGAGCGCCGCAGTATTCGCTGCGGCTCAGCAATTGGAAGTCGGATGGCATCGACGCGGCACAGCTTGAGTTCACGCCGCCGCCGGCTGCCAAGAAGCTCGAACACGTCCATGCCGATGTCACCGGCGAACTTTCGTTGGAGACTGTGCAATGAGGACGCGCAAGCTGCACGCAAAGATCCTTTCAGTCGCCATCGCCGGTTTCGCCATGCTCGCGGCAGACGCGCTCGCGCCCTGGCCGTTCGGCTCGTTCGTATCCGAGGCACAAGCAGTCGTGGGACGCCCGTTGACGCCTGGAAGTGTCGCCGGTGTCGCTCGCCGCACCACGCGCCGAGTGATCCGCCGCTCGACTGTGTATGTTGCCGCACTGCCCGCAGGCTGCGTCAGCACGAGTGTCAATGGCACCGTGGTGTGGCGTTGCGGCGGGGTCTACTACCAACCGTACGGTGGGCGTTACGTCGTCGTTTACATCGACTGAACTCAACGCATTTACATCGCAACTGAATTTTTCGCTGGAGGGATAGAATGGATATTACGCGTCGTGACTTGACGGCCGCCGGTCTCGGAGTACTGGCGGCAGCTTCTCTCGCAAGACCTGGTGCTGCCGCCGACGGGTTGGTGGCAGATCTGCCGGAAGGGCTTGATGAATTCGCGCTCGCCGTCGAGGCGTACACTTATGCCTATCCTCTAGTGACGATGGAACTGACCCGGCGCGTGATTACCAACGTCGCGGAACCCGAAGGAACCCGTGGCCCCATGGGGCATCTGATCAAGCTGCGCCAGTATCCGGACGCCAAGTTTCGCGACGTGACCGCACCGAACGCCGATACACTTTATACGACCGCGTTCTTCGACGTGGGTGATGAGCCTTGGGTCATCAGCCTGCCTGACCTGAAGGATCGCTATGCTCTGTTTCCGATGCTGGACGGTTGGACAACGGTATTCGACGTCCCCGGAAAGCGCACGACAGGCACCGAGGCGCAGACGTTCGTGGTTACCGGACCCGGTTGGGAAGGCACACTTCCCGAAGGCGTGACCCAATACAAATCTCCGACGAGCATCGTTTGGCTGCTTGGACGCATCTATTGCACGGGCACCGAGGAGGACTACGCCGAAGTGCACAGGCTTCAGGATGAAGTGAAGCTTTACCCATTGAGCGCCTGGGGCAAGGACTGGACAGCACCCAAGGGCAAGATCGATCCGGCCATCGATATGGAGACTGCCGTCCGCGAGCAGGTCAATGGCATGGATGCCATCGAGTACTTCAGCCTCTTTGCCGAGCTTTTGAAACGCAACCCACCGAGTGAGGCGGATGCACCGATGATTGCCAAGCTCGCCGAGCTTGGCATTGTCCCGGGTCAGGACTTCGATAAAAGCAAGTTCGACCCGGCCTTTGCCAAGCGCGTGCCCCAGGTCGCCTTCGCGCGCATCATGATGCACTTCAAGCTCAGCGATGGCGACGTGCAGGATATCGATGGCTGGGGTTTCACGACCAAGACGGGCATCTACGGCACCAACTATATCCAGCGTGCCTTGGTCACGGCGATCGGTCTTGGGGCAAACCGGCCGCAGGATGCGGTCTATCCGACGTCGATGAAGTCCGGCGGCGGTGTGATCAAGCGGGCCTATAGCGGTTCCGAGAAGTACGTGATGACTTTCAAGAAAGGCCAGACGCCGCCTGTTTCGGGTTTCTGGTCCTTGACGATGTATGACGCGGGATACTTCTTCGTCGACAATCCGCTCAATCGCTATTCGATCAGTGCACGGCAGGATCTGAAGGCAAATCCCGACGGTTCGATCGATTTGTTCATTCAGCATGAATCGCCCGGGGCAGATAAGGAGTCGAACTGGCTTCCAGCACCCAAGGGGAAGTTCATTCTCATGATGCGCCTCTACTGGCCCAACGAGAGCAATCCCTCCATCATTGACGGTTCTTGGACCATACCGCCGGTGATGAAGGTGAGCTAATTCCACCAGCGTGCATGCAGCCGCCGCGGCTCCGGTTCGCGGCGGCTGCAAACGCGAAGTCTCGGCATCCACGTCTCTTATTGAAAGCATGGTGCGATGGATCCTCAATGAAGAGGATGAAATTGCATCAGCTTCGGCCCTGTCATTGGTTTTTGGAGACCAATAATTTGACAAAGGGGATTTGATCCAGTGGACCGGGCTTTTATGTACATCCTTCGGACTTTGCTCTTCAGTCTGTTCCTCAGCCTTTGTGGGCTTACGCAGCTGCAGGCGCAAACGCCTGTGCCCCCAATTGCTCAGCCGTCCAAGGTGGCCGAACTGCTGCGTCTTCTCGAGGATGAGGACGTCAGGGTCTGGCTGGAGCAGAAGCAAGCGGCCGTATCCCAATCCCGCGACAATGAGGCCGTGTGGTTTCTTGAGGAACGCGAGGCGCTCTTGCGCGTCCGTCTCAACGCATTTTTTGCCGCAGTGCCACGCGTCAGCGATGAACTTTCCCGCGTCGTGTCTGCGGTTTGGCAAGACGCGCGGAACAACGGCGCGATGCCCGCGGCGCTCGTGTTGGCAATCATCGCCGGCCTAGCTTTTGGCATCGAATGGATTTTTCGCCATTCACTGCCCGCTGTGCCCTTCCCAAACCCGCTCTTGAGGCAGACCTACACGGAGTTTCTGACGCTCTCGATATTCACGGCGAGCGTCGTGATCCTCTTTCTCCTGTTCGCCTGGCCGCCACTCGTGCGTGTGGTCGTACTCTACTCGCTTCTTGCTTTGGTCGCCTACAAGCTCGCGACCGCGCTCTGTCGCATCGCACTGGCCGCGTCCATAGTGTCGACCCATTCTTATCTTCGAGTCCGGATATTTGTCGCATTGCTGGCGGCAATGATGGCATGCTCGGCCGTATTCGAACGGCTCGGTGTTGCAGCCGACGTCCAGTCAGCCTTCACCATCGGGTTGTCCATCCCAATTCTTCTGCTAGCAATCGCGATGATCTGGCGTCAGCGCGGCAACGATGTCCGATCGTCGCGAGACCGTATCTCTCGCGCTATGTGCATCTCGGGCGCAATCGTGCTGTGGCTGCTCTGGTGCGGTGGCTTCCTGGCTTTATTCTGGCTCGGCATGATGCTTGTCATCGTGCCCCGCGCTTTGTCGATTGCCGACAGCCTGATGCTTTCATTCTCGCCCTGGCGTGCGAGTGAAGGGGACCTATCGGACCCGAAGGCGGTCCTGCTCGTCCGCGGAACGCGGGCGATTATCCTTATTGCTGCGGTCGATTGGGTCGCGTTCGTTTGGCGACACAATTTTCCCTTTGTTGCCGGTGAAGTGACATTGATCCGGACGATCATTGCCGGGGCATTCAATAGCGTCGTGATCTTGCTCATCATCGACCTCGTCTGGCAAATGGCAAAAGCCTACATTACCCGCAAGCTGAGCGAGGTGGGTGATGAAGGAACGCTTCAATCGAACGTACGAGAAAGCCGGCTTCGCACTTTGCTGCCCGTTTTCCGCAACGCCTTGGCAGCAGCGCTTCTCTGTGTCGCGGTACTCACAGTTCTTTCGGAAATGGGCGTCAAAATTGGCCCGCTGGTCGCCGGCGCGGGCGTGGTCGGCGTTGCTATCGGGTTCGGCTCGCAGACGCTCGTCAAGGATGTTGTCAGCGGGATTTTCTATCTTCTCGACGACGCCTTCCGGGTCGGAGAGTACATCGAAGCGGGAAGCTATACTGGCGTTGTGGAGTCCTTCAGTCTTCGGTCTGTGCGGCTGCGACACCATCGTGGACCGATCTTCACCGTCCCGTTCGGCTCGCTCGGTGCTATCAAAAATTCAAGCCGCGGCTGGGCGGTCGAAAAGTTCCACATCCGTGTTCCTTTCAAGACCGACCTTGAGGAGGTCCGCAAACTCATCAAGAATATCGGCGGCGAATTGCAGGTAGACCCGGAGTTCAGTTCGTCGTTTATCGAACCACTCAGGCTCAAGGGCGTGGAACAAATCGGCGAATACGGCATCGAACTTGGCGTGGCGTTCAAGTGCAGACCGGGCGAAGGGACCATAATTCGACGAAAAGCCTACACGATGTTGATGCAGGCGTTCCGTGACAACGGCATTGATTTCGCTCAGCCGACTGTTCAAGTCAGCGGGGACGGCAGGGACTCTGCTGCGGCGGCCCTTGCGACGCGCCAACTTCAAGGCACCATTGCTACGTCCGGCCCGGTTGACTAGATCGACCGCGTCAAAGTCCACTTGAGGGTCCCGATGGATACGCCACCCATCATTCTTGATTTTGCTTCCGTCATACAAACGTCGCTCGCGCCTATCTTTCTGTTGGCGGGCACGGCTGGCTTCGTGAATATCTACACCACACGTTTGGGGAGAGTGTCGGATCGTCTGAACGAGGTCGCAGACAGGGGCGAGCAAAGCGAAACATTGCGCAAGCAGCTCGCCTACTTGCGGCGGCGGACGCTTGCCCTTGAGATCGCCGTGGCACTGGGGGTCATCGCCGGCGTCTGCACGGGCGCCGCAACCTTGAACCTTCTCGCTGGGGCCCTTTCGATCGGCCTCCGGCAAGAAAATCTCTTTTGGTTCTTCGGCGGCGCCATCGTGGCGCTCATACTGTCTCTCCTTGCATTCCTGTATGAGTTGCTTATCGCCGGACGAAACATGTTACGGCAGATCCGTAAGGGTCGCGCTTCCGCGAGTGCCCTCTAAAGGTCGCCACGCGGTTCATTGGAGCCACCGTCGGGATCGACGGTGGCTCGGTTCTCTCTCAAGCGAAATTCGCGAGGTCCAAAACCGGTCGCCTTCCGAAAAGCACGGGTGAAGCCGGCGGGAGAGGAATAACCCAGATCCTCCGAAATGTTGCTGATCGATACGGTCCCGTTGCGCAACATTTCCGTCGCACGCTGAATTCTCACCGCGCTTGTCAGGCCACGGAAGTCGACGCCTGCCTGTCGAAGTTCACGCTGCAGTGTGCGCACGCTTGTGTCCATGGATCGCGCAGCATCCTCGATCGACACATCCCCTGCCAGGAGTTGGGCGCGAATCTGTGCAGTAGCAATTTCCAACAAGCTCCGAGGTGCGCCCCCTGGACGATCGCGAGCCACGTCCTCGAGAGTCACGATCGACCGAGATGTTCGTCGCGACGCAGCCATCAACCGATGCCGCTCAACGACGACCGCCACTGCTGGCGCATTGTATATCACCGGGCATTGAAACACGTCCTCAAAAAGCGAGATATGGCTCGGCGTCGGTATGTCAAGTTCGACACGAAGGGGGCGCCAATGGTCAGGCAGATATGCCTTGAAGAGGCTCAGCAGTTCGCCAGCGGCGGCACATGCGACCGATTCATATCCCCGAGACCCAGCCAGCGCCGATTTATAACCAAAGCGTAGGTTCTCCTTCGTTGTGGTGACAGTCAGATTGTCAAAACTACTGTGGTACTGCAGCGCCACGATGCTTCGCTTGATCGCTTCGCCGAGCGTGGCTGCCTCAGTGATAAAACGCCCGAAGCTGCCATACGCGGAGACGTCCATATTGGGCACCAGCAGAAGACCGAGCCTCGCGTCGCCCACTGCCCTCGCCATCGCTTCGACGAAGCCCATAACGGACTGCTGGGGGATGTAGACATTGCGGTCCTCAATCAGCTCTACGTCGAAACCTGCGGCGCGATTGGCGCGCAGCAACGCTCTCTCCCCGAGCTCGCTTCGAACGAACGCGGGCAAGCCTTGCAAAACGTGGCTCGAGATCACGGGAATCGCGGCGATCTGAAATGGTTCCTGAATTCGGGTTTGGCGTGAAATGGATAGTTTTCACATATTCGACCGCCGGTAGAATTGGCAAGCAATATCTGCAATTCGATGTGGATCGGACATGCTCATGCATAGATCAGCCTCCCTTCAATATGCCGACAGCAGCGTCCACCTTACCGGGTCTTTGCCTCGGTCTTCCAAGCCGCAGGCAACGCCGTTTCAGTTTGACAACGAATGGCGAAGTCGGTGGCAGGATGTTGATTACCGCAACAATCGCGGCGCGCATCTAGCCTAAATCACCCCCGCAACTCCTCATAAAGATGATACGGAAGCGAAACCGCGTCTTATCCTTTCACGCCAAGCCTCATCGGCCGTCGGGTGACCAAAGCTTTCGGGTATTTGCGACTTGCAAAACAATCGAAAGTAGTAATGTATTCCCATAGCCACTCGGTTTGGCGTGAAATGATAAGATTGGAAGGGACGATAAAGCTAGTTTTGCAACGAATTCCATCTGATGCCGGCAGGTTTTGTGGCTGCGCAATCGCGAGGATGGGTGTCGATGGTGCAGAGTTCGCGGGGCAGAATCTTGTCTTTCGGACTTCGTTCTGATGCAAGGCGGGTGGTGCATGTCGGTTGGAAACTCCGGGAGAAAGAGAATGTCGTTGTCTGAAATCCTTCGTCCTGCAGTGTTGGCCGCGGCCGGTTTGCTTGCGACCACGCTTACTGCGGCCGGCGAGGTAAAAACCCCGGGCTACAATCATAAGATCCCCGAAAAGATCATGACGCCCGACACCGTGGAAACCGGGCTCGGCACGCTGAAGTTCTTCGACGGCATGCCGGATGCAGCGACGGTCGACAAGCTCTATGACAATCTCGACCGCATGCGTGGCGTCGAGGCATTCCTTAACGGCATCCCCGCCACATCCGTCGAAGGCATTCGGCTCGGTCATCTAGAGCTGGGCGCGGACACGTCCAGCAAGGCGATCCTATTCGATCAGCTAATGGACTCCGCGCCACTGTTCCTCACCGGTAATACCGATACTGTCTATGGCAGCGCGATTCTCGATCTGGGGAAGGACGGGCCAACGGTTGTCGAAATCCCCGCCAAGTCGGGCCCCGGCACGGTCAACGATGCCTATTTCCGCTTCGTAACCGACATGGGCGGGCCGGGTCCTGATCGAGGCAGGGGTGGCAAGTATCTGATCCTCCCGCCCGACTACAAGGGAGATCTCAATCCGCCCGTCGGCGGCATGGAGGCAGAGGTCGACGGTGAAACGTACTTCGTCTCGAAGTCGACCAGCTATGTGAACTGGCTAATTCTTCGTGGTTTTCTGGTTGATGGAAAGCCTGACGCGGCGGTGGCTTCCTTCAAAAGCGGGCTAAAGGTCTATCCGCTTAATAAGCGTGATAGCCCCCCGAAAATGGAATTCATCAGCGGATCGCGCAAGTCCTGGAACACGATCCACGCCAACAATTACGACTTCTACGAAGAGCTCCACACGGTCATCGATCGTGAGCCGACTTCGATGCTCGATCCCGAACTGCTGGGCCTGTTTGCCTCCATCGGCATTGAAAAGGGCAAGCCCTTCGCCCCGGATGCGCGGATGAAGAAACTGTTGACCGAGGCGGTCGCTGTCGGCAACGCAACCGCCCGCGCGCTGGTTTTCCGACCGCGCCTCGACGGTTTCCGTCTCTATCCGAACAGTGCATGGGGCGAGGCCTTCGTTGGCGGCAGCTATCAATGGCTTCGGGATGGCGGCAAGGGTGGCCGTTTTCTCGACGCCCGGACCCTCTTCTTCTACCAGGCGACCGTCAACACGCCTGCCATGGTCGAGCAGATGATCGGCGCCGGCTCCCAATACGCCTATGCCGCGACCGACCAGAACGGCGACTATCTGGATGGCGCGAAGACATACAAGCTTCGCATTCCCGCCAATCCGCCGGCCAAGGATTTCTGGTCTGTGGTGGTCTACGATCCGCAGACGCGCTCGCAACTCCAGACCGGCCAGACCTTCCCAAGCAAGAACAACAAGCGGGACAAGCTCATCGAGAATCCTGACGGCTCGGTCGAACTCTATTTCGGCCCGAAGGCTCCCGAGGGCAAGGAGGCAAACTGGATCCAAACCGTCGCCGGCAAGGGATGGTACACCCTTCTGCGGCTTTATGGGCCACTCGAACCCTGGTTCGATAAAAGCTGGCGGCCGGGCGAGTTCGAACCGATCGAGTGACGAGGGCTGTTCGACCTCAGGGAGGAGTCGCTTAGATCGGACGTGGCGTCAAATGATAAGTTCTCCGTCTGCTTCCCTTGTAGGGAGGATCGACATGAAGAGGAGTAGCCGTCGGCCGGCGAACTCCTTGGTACGAACACTGAGGGGGATCGTCGGTGCAGTCTCAATCGGCCCACGTCGAGTTGCCAGGAATTGCTCCGCGAAACGACATGATCTTCGTGCCCTCCGGGACATTCTGGATGGGCTCGGATCGACACTACCCTGAGGAGGGACCGGCCCATAGCGTTACCGTTGACGGGTTCTTCATCGACGAGGCGCCGGTGACCAACGCCCAGTTTTCGGAGTTCGTCTCGGCCACCAATTATCGCACATTTGCCGAAGCTGTTCCCGACCCCAGGGACTATCCGGGCATTTTGCCGGACATGTTGTATGCCGGATCGCTGGTGTTCCGGATTCCGGGTAAACCTGTCGAACTCGACGACTGGACCCTATGGTGGTCGTTTCAAGAGGGCGCAAACTGGCGTCATCCTTACGGACCCCGCAGCAGCCTCAAAGGACTGGAGGATCATCCGGTTGTCCACATCTCCTACCGCGATGCACTCGCTTACGCGCAGTGGCGCGGCAAGGATCTTCCGACAGAAGCGGAGTGGGAATTCGCCGCCAGGGGAGGCCTGGACCGCGCCGAGTACGCCTGGGGCGCGGAATTCACCCCTGCCGGCCGTCATATGGCCAACACCTGGCAAGGGGCGTTTCCCAATGTCAATCACGCGCAGGACGGGTATGTGCACACCTCGCCTGTTAGGGCGTTTCCGCCGAACGGATACGGTCTGTACGACATGATCGGCAACGTTTGGGAGTGGACGTCCGACTGGTTTGCGCCGCGGCACGAGGCAGACGCATCGAAGGCGTGCTGCATCCCCCGGAACCCTCGCGGCGGACGGGAGTCCGGCAGCTATGATCCCTGTCAGCCCGAGATAAGAATTCCGCGCAAGGTCTTGAAGGGCGGATCCCATCTTTGTGCGCCCAATTACTGTCGCCGCTACCGTCCCGCGGCGCGGCATGCCGAGGCGATAGACACGTCTACGTGTCACGTAGGGTTCAGATGCGTTGTCAGACCAGGAGGGTCGTATGAAGTCACCTAAACACGCGAGAACACGTTGGTTGGGAGCAAGCACAGCACTCCTGCTGCTGAGCGTCCCGGCGATGGCTCAAGAATCGCTACCTTTTCCGCCCAAGGCTTCAGGGAGCAAGGCTGGTCCGACCATCGCCGAATCGACATACAGTCCATTGCCGGCCCCGTCGCACCTTCCTGCCGATGCACCGAACATCGTCGTTATCATGCTTGACGATGTCGGCCCTGCGCTGCCCGGCACGTTCGGCGGTGTGATCGAAACACCCACGCTAAGCCGCCTGTCTTCAGAGGGTGTGTCCTACAATCGCTTCCACAACGCCGCCATGTGTTCGCCCTCGCGAGCGGCATTGCTGACCGGACGTAATCATCACCGGGTGGGGAATGGCCAGATCGCCGAGCTGGCCAACGATTGGGACGGCTACACCGGTCGTATTCCGCGTACCTCTGCGACGGCTGCCAAGGTCCTTGGTTACTATGGCTACGCGACGGCAGCATTCGGCAAATGGCACAACACCCCTGCCAATGAAACGACAGCCGTCGGCCCCTACACCGACTGGCCCGCGGGCGAAGGGATTGGTTTCGATTACTTTTACGGCTTTCTGGCCGGCGAATCTTCGCAGTGGGAGCCTGCCGTTGTCGAAAACACCGTTCGTATCGATCCCTCTCACGGCAAGGAAGGCTACCACTTCACTGAGGACATGACCGACAAGGCGGTTTCTTGGATGAAGCAGGTCCATGCGCTGACGCCGGACCGACCGTTCTTCATGTATTGGGCCCCTGGAGCCGCGCACGGTCCGCACCACATTTTTAATGAGTGGGCCGACAAGTACAAAGGCAAGTTCGATGACGGCTGGGATGCCATGCGCGAGCACGTCTTTGCCCGCCAAAAGCAACTTGGTTGGATACCGCAGAATACGGAGCTTACACCACGTCCGGAGACGCTGGCGGGCTGGCAAGACATCCCGGAGGACGAGAAGCCGTTCCAGCGACGCCTGATGGAAGTCTTCGCCGGCTACACCGAACACGCAGACACACAGGCAGGCAGGTTGCTGGCAGCGCTCGACGAGCTCGGCATTCGCGACAATACCCTGATCTTCTACGTCTGGGGCGACAACGGCTCGAGCGCGGAAGGCCAAAACGGTACGATCAGCGAACTCTTGGCGCAGAATGGCATCGCTACTGAGATCAAGGACCACATTCGCGCCATGAATGAGCTCGGTGGGATGGACGTTCTCGGATCGCCCAAGGCCGACAATATGTACCATGCCGGCTGGGCCTGGGCCGGGTCCACCCCGCACCGGTCCACCAAGCTGGTTGCTGCTCATTTCGGCGGAACCCGCACGCCGCTCGTCGTTTCCTGGCCAAGCAAGATCAAGCCGGACAAGACGCCCCGCTCGCAGTTCCACCACCTCAACGACATTGTCCCGACGATCTATGATGTTCTCGACATTCAGCCGCCGAAGCTTGTCGATGGCATCAGCCAGGATCCGCTTGATGGCGTCAGCATGGCCTATTCGTTCGAGGATGCGGAAGCGCCTGGACAAAAGAAAGAACAGTACTTCGAGGTCATGGGAAGCCGTGCCATTTACCAGGACGAGTGGATGGCCTCGGTGTTCGGGCCCCGTGTACCCTGGACGCCGGGCCTTGACCCCGCCATCTTCAAATGGTCGCCGAACAATGACGCATGGGAACTCCATGATCTCAGCAAGGACTACTCCCAGGCGAAAGACATCGCAGCCGACCACCCGGAGAAGGTCGATGCGCTGAAGAAAGTTTTTGGTGAGCAAGCTGAAGCGAACAAGGTGTTCCCCGTCGGCGGCGGGCTGTGGTCTGCTGTTTTTCATCCGGAAGATGCGCCGTCCAATCCGGCGACCGAGTTCCAGTTCACGCAAGACGTCGTCGGAGTTCCCGAATTCACGGCGCCGAAGGTTGGAGCTCGCAGCAACCTTGTAACCCTTGAGGCGGAATTGAAGCCGGACTCCGAGGGGGTGCTCTACGCTTTGGGTGCGTTTTCGGGCGGTGTCGCTTTGTGGGTCGAGAATGGCAAGCTCACCTACGAGTACAATCTGTTCGAGATCGAGCGGACCCGTCTTCAGTCCTCCGAACCGTTGCCGAGCGGCAAGGTCAACATAGAGGTCGAAACACGCAGAGCCGGCAGCAATCGCGACGCACCGCTGGACGTCGTTATTCGCATCGATGGCAAAGAGGTGGCGAAAGGGCGCGTCCCGCGCTCCGCTCCGCTCGCGTTCACCGCTAATGACGCCTTCGACGTGGGCAGAGACAGCTACTCTCCAGTCTCCCTCGCATATTTTGACCGCAAACCGTTCGCCTTCAACGGCAAGATCGAACGTCTGAAGGTCGAATACTTAAAGTGAGCGCTGGTCTGAGTTGAAGGTGATGTTGCAAACCCTGGAGCGGCAAACAGTTCGTTTGTCGCTCCTCTTTCCGCCGGCGTGACGGTGTTGAACGGGAGTAATTGAATTGACGCGGCACCTTTCTCGCAACGCCAAAGGCGGAAGACCCTCATCATGGCGGCCTTTACCGTGCGTCATGGCCTTGAGCATGGCGGTGCTCTCCGCATGCGCAGGTCGGCCGACCGGGGTGCTTGAGCCGGTAGCGGGCAACCCTTCAGCCGCCCAGGTCGATATGTTGGTCACGACAACGCGCGGCCGGGCACAAAAGCCCGGCGAAATGTTCAGCGGGGAGCGAGCTCTCGCCCCAACGTTCGCTGACATTACCGTTTCGATACCGCCTAACTCGGCGCGCAAGGCAGGCGAGGTTGCCTGGCCGCGCAAGCTTCCGCCAAATCCTGCGACGGATTTCGCAACGCTAAAGGCTGAAGAGGTTGACCGCGGTGCGGCCGAGAAATGGCTGAACAACCATGTGCGCAAAAGCCCGGACGGCAGTGTCCTCGTCTTCATCCACGGCTTCAACAACCATTTCGAGGACGCGGTCTTCCGTTTTGCGCAGATCGTCCACGATTCCGGCGCGCGTAGCGTGCCGGTACTCGCGACCTGGCCATCGCGAGGGAGCCTACTGGCCTATGGTTACGATCGCGAAAGCACCAATTATACGCGCAACGCGGTCGAGCGCCTGTTCCAGTACTTAGCGGCCGACCCCGAGGTCAAGGAAGTTTCCGTTCTCGCCCACTCCATGGGCAACTGGCTGGCGCTCGAATCGTTGCGGCAAATGGCGATCCGTAATGATGGGCTGCCAACCAAGTTCAAGAATGTCATGTTGGCGGCGCCTGACGTAGACGTCGATGTGTTCCGTTCGCAGATCGCCGATATGGGCCGGCAACGGCCGCGCTTTACGCTGTTCGTCTCTCGTGACGATCGTGCGCTCGCCGTTTCGCGCCGCGTCTGGGGAAATGTCTCGCGCTTGGGCGCAATAGACCCGGAACAATCGCCTTACAAGGAAGAACTGGCGGCGAATGAAATCACCGTCGTCGATCTGACCCAACTCAAGGAAGGTGACAGCCTCCACCATACAAAGTTCGCAGAGTCGCCCGAAATCGTACAATTGATTGGCCGCCGCTTGTCGAGCGGTCAAACCTTGACCGACAACCGGGTAGGACTTGGCGACCATATTGTGGCGGCCACTGCTGGGGCGGCGCACACCGTCGGAACCGCCGCGGGACTGGTCGTTGCTGCTCCGGCCGCCATCGTCGATCAAAATACGCGGCAAAACTATGCCCATCACGTGGGCGCGCTCGTCGGGCCATCCAGCGACGCGAGATCAAACACAGCCGATAAGGCGTGCGGGGAGCAAAGCCCGGCGAGGACCGGAAGCTGCAGCCGATAGCAAAACCAGCATCCGGAATTCACATGATCGAGCCGCGGTCCTGCGCCGGTGGCGGAACGAAGGCCTACAATAAGGTTGCTCGCAAGAGCGGCCGTCACAGGGAGACACCATGAAGATTTGCATTGTTCGTACTCTGGCGGCAATCGTCACTTGCCTTGTTACGGGTACGGTGAAGGCCACCGACATCCATTCCCCGATGACGCCGGAGGTTCAGCAGACGTCGACCGAAGGCGGATGGACATTTTCCTTCGCCCCATATTTCTGGGCGGCCGGATTGTCGGGTGACGTTGCGCAGTTCGGGCTCCCGGCAGTGGATGTCGATGCGAGCTTCAGCGACATCTTCGATCACCTTGAGTTCGGTGCGATGGCGATCGGCGAAGCCCGCAACGGCCGCTACAGTATCTTCGCTGATGTCATGTATACAAAGATTTCGGGGCAGGCGGGCACGCCAAGAGGTGTGCTTGCGACAGACGTCGAACTCACATCCGAAACCTTCGCCGGGCTGCTCGGCGCGGGATACTCCGTCATCGAAAACGATAGAGCGCGGTTCGACGTGGTCGCCGGCCTGCGCGTATGGTCCGTCGAAAGCGAGCTCTCCTTCCATGGCGGCATTCTGGACGGGCGCAGCAGAAGCGATCAGGCAACCTGGGTCGACGGTCTGGCGGGTTTCCGCGGCACCTATTCTCTCACGCCCGAACTCTACCTGACAGGCTGGGGTCTTGTCGGTGCTGGCGGCGCTGATCTCGACTGGGACGTGGCGGGGGCAATCGGTTATCGGTTCAACGATACGATCTCGGCGATTGCCGGCTACCGCGCGTTGGGCGTCGATTACAGCAATGACGGTTTCGTATTCGACGTCACTCAGCAGGGTCCGATGCTGGGGCTCTCAGTACGGTTCTAAGCGGAGCCGTTAAATCCCATCGACCACCTTTCCAAACAAGTCGAGCCACCTCAGATCTACGGGAGACGAAGCCTTGAAGAGAAGAAGTACCATAACAGCCACATTGTTAATCGGGCTCGCGTTAGCGGGCGTGACGCGCGCAGAAACACTGAGCTACGCCGACGCCGTCACCAAGCTAGCGCAGGATTGCGGCGGCGACATCAAAAAGCTCTGCCACGGCCTCAATCTCGGCAACGGACGGATTGCCGATTGCCTTCAGAAAAACGCAGCCAAAGTCTCACCGGTCTGCGTCGGCTCGATCTCGACTGTGCTCACCTCCATCAGCCAGCGGGAGCAGGCCCAGGCCGCATACGCGAATGTCTGCAAACACGATATCGCGCAACTCTGTTCAAGCGTGAAGGGCGACGGCTACCGCCTGGCATGCCTCATCAAGGCCGAAAAGCGCGTAGGCAACGCGTGCAATCAGGCGATCACCGATGCCGGCTGGAGATAAGCAAATGACCAGACTGCGTAACCTACTCCTCACACTTTTACTCGCGGCATCGAGCGTACCGGACTTTGCAGCCGCTCAGGAGGTCTCCCAACAACGCATCGTCTCAGGGCTGGGAAAGCTCGTCAGCGCGGCGCCGTTGATCGACATCGCCATTCTGCGTCAGGAAGCCATAGACGGGGGCGGTGTGGCGATGGCGTCGCTTCCGAACTGGGGAAAGATCGCCAAGCTCCCGCAAATGGTCGTGGAGATCGACTTCGAGAACGACTCGGTGATGATCAAGCCAGAGTCCTACAGGACACTCGGCCTGATCGCCGATGCGCTGCATCACCCGAATCTCTGGGCTTACAAGTTCCTGATAGTCGGCCACTCGAGTTCAACGGGCAGCGACAAGCATAACCTGGAACTCAGCGAGAAGCGGGCCGCGGCCATCGGGGAAATTCTCTCGACGACCTTCGCGGTCGACCCTGCACGGCTCTACGCCGTTGGTGTCGGCGAGTACTTCCCGATCGACGGTTCGACAGGCGATGCGGCGAGCAACAGGCGCGTCCAGCTTGTCAACTTGGGTGTCTTCAAGGCGCCGTAACAATGCCTCCGGTCGGGAGACGCCGAGAGCCCCGCGATCGGCCTGCGCACTCACCAAAGATGCGCAGGCACCGCGGACCACCACGCTAGACTTGCATGCGTGCCGAGAATTTCATCTCCTCCCAGCGGACCGCATGAAGCCGGATATCCCAGTCAAGCTTCGCACGGACGGGATGCGGTCCTTCGTGAATGAACCAGCGGCCACTGGTGGCCGAAGACAAGGAGACGTGTAATGAAAACTACTATTCGCAAAATGGCGATGGCGTCGGCCATGATAATGCTGACGACCGGTGCAGCCCATGCCGACCCGATCGAAGGAGATTTTAGAACCCCGAAGACCGGCGCAACGGCAAAGGTGGCAGCTTGCGGAGCAAACTTGTGCATGACCTATACGAGCGGCGCATTCAAAGGCAAGCAGTTCGCCACTTTCAAGCCCACGGGCAACGGACAGTACTCCGGAAAGCTGATCGACTTCACCAATGGCGGCAAGGAATATACCGGCAAGGCCGAGATCGCCGGCAGTGACATCAAGGTGAGCGGATGCGTCATGGGCGGCCTTGTCTGTAAGGACGAAATCTTCAAGAGACTCTGAGTTCAGGTGGAACAGCGAAGCTGAGCGCGCGCACACAATCTCCTTGGAGTGAGGGAGTTTGGGGGGGCCGAGAGGACTTTCGACAAGGACCAACTGACGCAAAAGACGCGGCGTAACTCGGGTTCGCAAGTCTCGCGATACGCCGGCCTCCCCTTCCAGACGATATATTATGCGATCCTGAACGCACAAAACGGGAACAAAGTGGCACAATCGTCATGCAATTCACTCGCAAATGAAAACCAAGATTGGGCTGATCACTTCCAGATTTTCCATCTAAAACCTGCACTTCCAGTGACGATGTCCCTGGCAGTGGGTAGCAGGAGCGCCGTCTTTTCGGACCGAGCCGGGAATGGTCACCTTGTCGTAGCGGGCAGGCTGACGAGCGGATCATCGCTCATCGCGTCGACGCATTTTGTTGGTCGTCACTAGAGAACCTGCGGCCACTGCTGGTGAGCGTGCATGACGGTCAGGATCTCGACGTCCCGACTTACGCGGTAGGGAATGATGTAGGGAATGTCAGCCAGCACGAGCTCGCGCGTGCTCTTGATACGACCAGGCCGCCCACTGGCAGGGTACTCGGCTAACGCATCCACGGCAGAGACAATCCGCGCCACGACGCGGGCCGCAGCATCCGGATTGTCTCGTTCGATATACGCGCCGATCTCATCAAGCCGCCGCAACGCCCGAAGCGTCCAGCGAATACGCTTCCCACTCATGATTGGCGGGCAGACTTGAGGTACTTCCCGACGACTTTCGCCACATCTTCATCGCTGGCGAATTCACCCCGGTCGGCCTCGGCCAATCCCGCTTCAATCTCGGCAAGCTGCCATTCCTGCTGCTCAACGAAAGCTTCAATGGCTTCGGCAGCCATATAAGAGCGGGACCGATCCAGCTTCTCAGCGAGCTGATCCAGCTTGCTCGCAGTTTCATCTTTTACACGCACAGTAAACGCAGTCATCGGACGTAACTTTCTTTGGTTCACTTTGATTATCGGTGAACCACTCTGGTGCGTCAAGGTTCAAGACACCTTCTTCAAAGCATCGGCTAGGGGACTGATCCATCGGTTTTGCTGTGCTTAGAAACTCTCTGATGGGGGTGGCTCACGGTCAGACTCGTCGGCTCATAACCGACTGCTTGAAAGCTCGAGTCCTGCCGGGCCCACCATAGGTCACGCTGGTCGCCACCTCGTGAGCACAGCGCAGGGGACATTTATCCCCTCGCTAAAGTTTTGTATTTTAGCTTTTCGCACATTATGGGGAGGCACCGTTGGCCATCACTGCAGAGTTTCGCAACACTACCGTTGCTGTCGTGTCCCAATATCCGCTGTTGGGCACTCTGGACTTGGCCCCCTCCACCGGCGACACGATCGAGGTTTTGCTCGACCGCCCGAGCGCCGAGGCCTTGCTCTCTACGCTGGCGCTGTTCCTCTTGCACGACGACGACGCTGTGCAAGTCCCGCCCGACCTCGGTGACTTTTCCCTTTAATTCAAAAGTTGCGCCCATGCATGCGGCAACGGGGGACACCGGCTAACGCCACGCCCGCGATCGCGGTTGCAAATGCCGGAACGCCTCGCTTGTAGGCACCACACGCTGTCGCATTGTCTCGGACCACCGAACGTCAATGCAACTGGCGGTCACGGCTTTCGAGCCTCATGTCTTTGCTGGGTCTCTGCCCAATGCATCACAGATTTTCTGCCACGATTTCGCCCATTCCCATCATCCGCAACGCGTCTGTCGCGGGAACGTTCTTCATGTCATCGACGGTGTCGTAAACCCCGCCGTTTGAGTTCGCCGAGGAACTTTAGGTTTCTCAGCCCAAGTCTGAAAGCTTCGTGGTCATGCCCGCATCAGATAGGCTTTCGCTCGACGCGCAATTTGTAGGATTCTCAAAAGGCTCGGAACTAGTCGCCGCATGTGATAGTCTTAGAATGAGCCCGAGTGATCCCTTTCGCCTACCCGGGCTTCTTGGCACAGCACACTCCTTGGCCCCGTTGGTTTGGGACCTTTTTTTGCATCAGGAACCTTCGGCGCCTTCGGAGGTTTCTTGTTGCCTACGATCCATTACCCCCGCGGATCTAGGCCGAGCTCCATCGAAACCCCGGAATGGAGCCTATTGGCACTACGCCGACCTCAGGCCCCGCTCATCTGGCTTCATCGCTACAATTGGCATCGCCCACACGGCAGCCTAAAATCCAAAACGCCAATCAGCCGCCTCGCAAAAGCCGAGGACAACCTGTTGAGGCTCCACACCTAGGGCTATCTGTTGCGCCGCGGAGCATGACCAAGCGCATCATTGAGTGCGACGGTATCCCAATAGAAGACCCGCCATTCGATCGGAAGTCCGTCTTGAACACGAACGACTTGGCAAACGGGCATTTGAATCTGCCGACGTGTGGCGCGGGCCTCCGCTTCCATGGTCACCAACGAGACTATTGTGTCTGCACCATGTTCGATGAAGACTGGGCCTTGCGCCCGCACGCTACGCCAGGCTTCGGCCATCCTGTCGAGCCAATTCTTAAACGAACTATGCCCTCGATATTCGCCCCCATAGGGAAGCGACGCCGCTTGAAACAATACAATGTCAGGATGAATTGTATTGGCGACTGCGTCAAAATCCAGCCCACCTGACGACACATATTGCTCTTCCGCCGCATAAAAGCGCTGCAGCGCTTCCAATGCGGAATAGCTGAGCGTCCGAGTTCCGGCGACATTACTCATACCAAATGCTCCATCTCTGATTGCGGTTCTGGAAGACTCCGTCCCGCGCCTTTTTGTTGTCCTGCAGTTGGGCAGTTTTCGAGCCTTCTCACGAACGGTGCCACCCGATTCCTGCCGCTGAGTGCATTACGGGGGGCGTGTGAACCGCGCTGGAGGAGTTGTCACATTATCGAGCGGTGATCGAACTACGCCCGCTGCTCTCTGAGATCAGGCAACCGCGACCGTCACGGCTTGCCAATGCGTTATTGCGCAGATGCGGTGAATGTGAGTAGCAAGGACGGATCGTTTGTGATGTGGCTTGGCGAAGAGATTTCGGAGCGCCGAGAAGATCGAGACGAACCGCTGCAGACTGCCAGCGGATCGGGAACCCTGCATTGTGCGTTGCGTCACGCTTGGCCGCGCCATACGAGCGGCGCTTGTCGGTTCTGATCCGCTTGGGCGGCATGCCTGCTTTCTTCAGCAGCCTGATGAGCAATCGCTTGGCGGCCTTCGTATCGCGTCGGCTTTGAACAATCTCGTCGAGAACGTAGCCGTCTTGATAACGGCACGCCAAAGCCAGTGTTTTCGGCCCGCGATCGAAACCACCACCTCTTCCAGATGCGAGACGTCTCGGCGCGACGGACGCCGGCGACGGAGTTGCTGTGCGTAAGCCGGCCCGAATTTCGGACCCCATCGCCGGATCGTTTCATACGAAACGACAATCCTGCGCTCCAGCAGCATTTCCTCGACCAGGCGTAGGCTCAGCGGAAACCGAAAGTACAACCATCGCATGGGCGATGATTTGTCGAGGGAAACGATGACGCTTGTAGCTGATGGCCGAATTCGTCCTCCTACCATCTCTACGCGCCACTCACTGACAGCAGGTTTATGTGACATAACCCTCCGATTCTTATCTCCTTTTCCCCTCCTCTCCTTATTGAAATCCGCGAATTCTGACGCTATATTGCGTCACAATGTGTGGCGGGTTAAACGGAGGTTTTTTAAGATGGGTCTCGCCCAATATGCCGATGGCGGGCTTTTCTCGCCGCGCAAGATCGCCAATGCCCTGCGCACCACGAGCGAAGAGATCGCTCGGACCGCAGGGCTCGGGAAGGACGCGATCCAGCGGCAGGATCGCATTCGCTCGGACAAGACGCAACGGCGTCTTCGGGAAATGACCGAGATCGTCAACAAGGTCGAGCCTCGGTTTGGCTCCGCACTGATGGCCTATGCCTGGTATCGCTCCGAACCGTTGCCCGGCTTCTCAGGCTTCACAGCAATGCAGCTCGTCCGCGACGGCCGCGCTGAGGAGGTTCTCGACTATATCGATGCCGTCGATGCCGGCGTTCACGCCTGACCGAGCCAATGAAGTTTCGAGGAACACTCTACCGGGCGCTCAACCCAATCTATGCGCGCGCGCCCATGTCGGGACGCGGCGCCGAACTCTATGGAGGTCGCTTCAACCGAAAGGGAACGCCGGCCCTCTACACAGCGCTGTCGATCGTCACGGCGTTGCGCGAAGCCAATCAGGCCGGCGCCCTGCAGCCGACGACGCTCGTCTCCTATGACGCGGTGCTCGAACGCATCTTCGATACGCGGGACGATATCGCGCTGCGCACTGAAGGCATGGACGATGCCGGTCTGGCGGATCCCACATGGCGCGATCAGATGAAAACGGCCGGAGAGGCGAAGACTCAAGTCTTCGCCGGTCGGCTTGCCGCTGCTGGCTATCATGGATTGATCGTGAGAAGCTTCGCACCCGGCGCAACCCGAGACGATGCCCATCTAGTCCTTTGGACGTGGAGCGATGCGGCGCCTTGCCGGCTGACCCTAATTGACGACGAAGGGCGCCTGTCGCGATAGGTCGGTGTCGACCGAGAACTACACATCGACATGAAACTGCCAGCTGGAGACCACCACCCTTTTTGGTTATTCACCCATATCGTCATTCAAGAACTCTATGATCGCCGGCCCAAGTTTTACGAGGCTTATCAATATGATAAGGTCGTTCGATTGCTCGGACTCTAAGAGAGGGATGCATTATGAAACGCACTGTGCCCGTTTCGACCTGAACACGTAAAGCGCGCCATTGAACCGGTCGAGGCCGCCTTCCCGCACCAGCGCCATCAAGGATGCGGCTCCCTTGCGGAAGTCGACAGGCTGGCACGACACGTAACCCACTAACTACACCCTGAACCCCTATCCGGACGGCCTCTGAGGTTAGCGCTTCGACGGGGACCATCCATTGTGAAACTGATCCGGATCAATATCCCCGCGCAAGCCTGGCAATATTTGAGTTACGGGCAAAATCCTCTTCTTCGCAAGGCTCTTCGCCGATCCGACACAGATGCCGAGTGTCTCGGCCGCCTTCATGAGACTAACCATCGGTACGTCCACTTTGCGGCATCATATTCGGGAATTCCCAAGCGCTCGCGCTTTTCGAGTACACGCACGGTCGTCCAGCTCTCGCCATCCGAGGCGACCGGGCAGTGGGAAAAGGCGGCGTCCGTACGAAACGAAATCTGCGCGCAGCATTCAAGCGCCACGTCGGTTGCCGTTTCCGCATTATGCGCCCCTGCCAGCGTCAGTCCAACAACGTTTGCTGGTGTGCCAACATGACCCAACCTTTGGCGGAGCGAACATAGATCGAGCCGCAGGCGGACCGGTAGGATCGATCGCGACGTCGTGCCAGAGCCAGATAGGCCAGGAATACGGTATCTCCAGCCTCGACAGCGTCTCGATCGCTCATCTCAATCTCGTTCCATCGCGGCGCTTTCCGAAGACTATCGAGAATGGACACACGATCGAGAATGCCCAACCCGGGGAAGATCATGCGGGCTTCGTCATGGAGACATTCTTCATAAAGTGGCGTTCCTTCGAGCCAGAAACGTCGCTCCAACTCCCAGATCTGGTTTACATCCATTTCCGCCTCCTGTTGCAGCATCGGAATCCTCTCACTCACGCCTTCTCGATCAGAGATTTCAGGAGGCGGACGAGTGCAGCCGGCCTGCAGGTTTTTCAAAGCGGGGACGCCCGCGAAGAACCGCGAATTCTTCCACCTTGCTTCCCAGTCCACTTCAAACAACAAACGGTATGGCGAGGGCTATCAGCGCCTGCGCCACCGGGACCGATGTTTCCCCTACCAACTGGACATCCATGACCGCCGCGCTTGGACGGTCGAGCGCCAGGAAGCGCATGGACGTTTGGACATCCGCCGCAGGCCCCATCACCTCATAGCAGGCAAACTCCAAGGTCTCCTGCAGGGGAAAGTGCATTCGTCGTCGACCACCAATATCCCCCATCGGACGCCGTGAATAGAGCGCGTTCACATTTTTATGAAAGGCGGATCCATGATGCACAATGCCATTTCGTGAGCACACAACGCGAGCGTGCGGTCGGCCTTTACGAATTCTCCAATATTTTTGCTGCTCCCGCTGTGATAGTAACGCCCTCCGGAATGATCGTGGTGTAGTAGCAAGGTAAGGCGACAGCTGGAAGTGAGTTGCCGGCGTTTTCGGAAGCCTAACGAGCTGCACAAGACCAGGGGTGATGAAAATCGCTAGCTCATGCCACCCGTTCGCAGACAGATAAAATTAGCAATTCCGGCAACCGTTCCAGTGAAATCGATTTCAATGTCAAACGCACCAGCGTGGATCTCCGGGATCTCGGTCTCTTTAGGCTCCTCCAGTACCACCGTGCCGCCAGCTTCCTTAATCGCCTTCAGTCCCAGCCTTCCATCCTTTAACAAGCCTGTGAGGGTTACACCAATCACGCGTCTCCCGGCGCATTGCGCGAGTGATGTAAATAGCGCATCTATTGTATAGCCGCGATAATACCCGTCGGCGCGGAGGTGCGTCCGAAATCCAGACACGACGGTTAGTAGCTTGTCCGGCGGCCCGACGAAACAAGCCCCCGTGTCGAGGAGAACTCCCTCGATTGGAACAACCACACGCAAACGGGCCACCCGTCTCAAAGTCTCTGGCAGATAGCTCTCGGGGTATGGCGAGCGGTGAAGAACCACGAGCACGGCAGCCGACAGGTTTTCCGGCAGCCGCTCAACGAGATCTCTAACTCCTTGTACGCCCCCAGCAGGTGCACCAATTGCCACAATATCAGGTCTCATGGTTTACACTGATGTTACTGATACGGTATTTTAGCATTATCTCATTTTGTGGCTCTACGCGATATCATTTCAACACCCTCCAAGCAGAGGTAGGCCACTCTGGACGGGTCAAGGGCGGCTCGTCTGCAGCGCAGTCGTTCTTGCAGAAAGCGAGAATTCGGCTATCTGCAAGCACAGCGTTAAATTGGGGCTGTCAAACAACACTTGATTTCGCGGGCGAGTCGACAAACGTATTGACCTGAAGGATAATACCCATATGGCACGAGGACACGGCACGGTTTCACCTAGAGAAGCTGACTATATCCCGAGCATTCGACGGGCAACGCTCTTCCTTGGATTCCTGTACCAGTTGTTGCAGTTCGTGATCAGCAACACCCTCTGGGCTTCCCTCGAATACGCCCCTTTTGCGTTCCTGCCGATCACGCTCATCCTGATGCTCAGCGGAACGCTCATGTCGTATGCCATAGCGGCGGGGCTCTATCGATTCCGCGGCCAATCCATCCTCTTCAAGCTCCTGCTCGGGTCCGCCCTGTCGCTCGGCGCCGGAGCAATCAACGCCGGTGTCGATTTCTTCAGTCGCAGCCTGATGGAGCATGGCGACCAGGGCGGGGCTCTCTGGACCGATTTTAGCTACATCGTCATTTACTGCACAGCGCTGTTTCTCGGATGGACATTCCTCTATATCGCGCTTCTGGCGAATTTCGAAGTTCGCGAGCGGCGTTGAGGGTGGGCGCTGTGCCAGCAGATCAATCCGCACTGCCTGTTCGACGGGTCGGCGATTTCCAGCTCTATCTCCACCGGCTTTACTCTGAACTCATATTCCTGTCTGCGAAGGAGTCAGTAGCTATGCCCGAAAGGGCGATTGCTTCGTATTTAAGGAACCATTAATGTAACTGGAGGAGCGGGAGAGCAGCGAAAGTGTAGGAATTGGAGCAGTGGGTCTCGCCAACGCGCGCATAACCATCATCGTTTCCGCACTCGGCGCTGGCGGCACC